>NZ_JBHUDX010000097.1:23665-32224 GCF_042678285.1 Streptomyces caeni | reverse complement strand
GCAGGTCGGGTGACCTGCGAGGTTAAACGTCAAGCTAGGGCTACCGATCGGTAACCGCTCCCTCCTAAGCTGCCGTCAACTTATCTGCAGCGAAAGGGAGTTGACACGTGCGGGCGATGAGACGGCTGGCGGCGCTGCTGGGTGCCGCCGCGATGCTGATGTCGGCAGGGGGCAACGCCCACGCGGCGGCGCCCTCGTTCTCCGGCACGACCACGATCGGGACGCACAACGCGTACGAGAAGGACAAGTACACGTACTTCGCGCAGGCCCTCGACTCCGGCGCCTCACTGCTGGAGCTGGACGTCTACACCGACATCCTCGGCAAGCGCTGGCGGGTCAGCCACAGCAATCCGCTCGGCAACGACAACAACTGCGAGGCGGCGAAGACCCCGGCCGAGCTCTACAGCAAGAGCCGCAACCAGGATCTCGGCAGCTGCCTCGACAACATCGCCGCCTGGCACCAGCTCCACCCCGACCACCGGCCGATCATCTTCAAGGTGGAGATGAAGGTCGGCTTCTACGACAAGGGCGGCCTCGGCCCGAACGAGTTCGACGCGCTGGTGTCCTCGAAGCTCGGCGACATCGTCTACAAGCCATCAGACCTGCTGGGCTCCACGTACCCGACGCTCGACGCGGCCACCAGGGCCGGCGCCTGGCCCTCCCGCGACGATCTCCGGGGCAAGGTCATGTTCGAACTCATCCCCGGCACGGTCGAGATGAACAACCCGTTCGACTCCTACTGGACGGACGAGGAGTACGGCGACCATCTGCGCGACCTGTACGCCGCGGGGCACATCGCCAGCGCCCAGGCGTTCCCGGCCGTCCTGGGCGCGGCCGCCGGTGATCCGCGCACCAGCCGCTACGACGCCTCGATCCGCCCGTGGTTCGTGTTCTTCGACGGGGACGCGGCGTCCTACGTCAACGGCGGCTACGACACGTCCTGGTACGACAGCGGCCACTACATCCTGATCATGACGGCCGCCGCCGACGTGTCGCCGGCCATCTCGTCCACGGACCCGACCGACGCGGAGGTGGCCGCGCGGTTGTCGCTGCTGGCCCGGGACCATGCGAGCGTCATCACCTCCGACTGGTCCGCGAAGTCGGCCTCGGTCCTCAGTTCGGTCGCCGAAAGGGGCTGACTCCCGCACCGATGGGGCATATCACCCGTGCCAGATGATTCAGGCGGGCCCTGATTCCCCCACCAGCACGCCAGGGAGCCCCCCATGCTGCGAGGCGTAGACGTCAGCGCGCGGGGAGGGCGGGGCGGCCCGCCGCACCGGGGGCCTCCCCGCCCCGAGACGGTCCGTCCGCGCCGGACGGCACGGTCATGTCGTCGCTGTGCGGTGTGGTCGCCGGTCGTGTGCCCGGCCCCGCCCGCCGGACTCCTCGGCGGGCGGCCCCGGGTGGCCGCCGTCGGCGAGGCGGCGGTCGAGTACGGTGCGCAGGGCGCGGAAGTCGAGGGGTCTGCCGGATGCCACGGCTCCGACGGGACGTCCGTTCGCGGTCGCCAGGGCGGCGAAGTCGAACCCGTCGACGTCGCCCTGCACGGTCAGGGCATCGGCGTCGGCGGGATGGCCGGCGATCTGCAGCAGGACGCCGTACTGGTCGGTCCATGACCAGGGCACCGCGGTGAACGGTGTGGCGGCGCCGAGCATGTTCCTCGCCACGGCGGCGGCGTGCTGCTGGGCGTGGTTCCACTGCTCGTTGCGCACCCGCCGCCCCAGGAGGGGGTCGGGGCAGCGGGCCACGTCTCCGGCCGCGAAGACGTGCGGACGGCTGGTGGC
Source organism: Streptomyces caeni (assembly GCF_042678285.1). Classification (NCBI taxonomy): domain Bacteria; kingdom Bacillati; phylum Actinomycetota; class Actinomycetes; order Kitasatosporales; family Streptomycetaceae; genus Streptomyces; species Streptomyces caeni. Next base: position 30,440 of record NZ_JBHUDX010000097.1, on the reverse strand, counting down.
GCCGTAGGCGTCGACGAGGATTCCGTCGTCCACCTCCAGACCGGCCCGGGCGGCCAGCGCCGTCTGGGGCAGGATGCCCACGGCGACCAGGACCGTGTGCGCCTGCCAGCTCCGTCCGTCGTGGGCGGTCGCCACCAGCGTGCCGCCCCGCCGGACCAGGTGCTTGATCGCGACACCGGTGTGCACCCGGGTCCCGTGGGCCCGGTGCAGTTCCAGGACGGCCCTGCGCAGGTGTGCCGGCAGCACCCGGCGCAGGGGCTCGGGCGCGGCCTCCACGACGGTGACGTCCACTCCCATCGAGCGGGCGCTCGCGGCGACCTCGAGTCCGACCAGTCCTGCGCCGATGACCAGCAGTGGTCCACCGGACTCCAGGTCGGCGCGGAGGGCGGGCACGTCCCCGAGGCGGCGCAGCGTGTGCACGTGGTCGTGCCCGGCGGCGTAGGGCAGGGTGCGGGCGCGTCCGCCGGTGGCCAGCAGCAGCCTGTCGTACGGCTGCCTGCTGCCGTCGGCCAGTTCCAGGGCGCCGTCGCCGATGCCGGTGACCGCGGTGCCGGTGCGCAGTTCGACGTCCAGCTCCTGCCAGACCGCCGGCGCCTTCAGACGGATCCGCTCGGCCGGTACGGCCCGCTTGAGGAAGTCCTTGGACAACGGCGGACGCCGGTAGGGCGCGTGGGGTTCGTCGCCGACCAGCAGGACGCGGCCGTCGAAGCCCTCCTCGCGCAGCGTGATCGCGGCGGTGGTCCCGGCGATTCCCGTGCCGACGACGGCGATGGTGCGGGGCGTGGTCTCAGGCACGGGACGCCTCGGCCATCCGGAAGTCGGCCTTGGCGGCGCCGCAGTCGGGGCAGCACCAGTCGTCCGGGACGTCCTCCCAGCGGGTGCCGGGAGCGATGCCCTCCTCGGGCCAGCCCTTGGTCTCGTCGTAGACGAAACCGCACACCAGGCACTCCCAGACCTTCACGGCAGCTCCTTGAAGTCGATCTTCTCGCGCACCCCGCAGTCGGGGCAGCACCAGTCGTCGGGCACGCCGGCCCAGGGCGTGCCCGCGGGGAATCCCTCGCGGGGCGCGCCGGCGTCCTCGTCGTAGACGTAGTCGCACACGGGGCACTGGTAACGGCTCATCGACGCACCCCGTGGCGGGCCAGGACCCTGTCCCTGGTACGGGGGTGGATGCTGGCCCGGGTGACATCGCCGTCGTAGTGGGCGAGCAGTCTCGGGTCCATCACGCGCCGCCACAGCGGCGGGACGACGGCGAGCAGGATCATGCCGGCGTATCCGGTGGGCAGTTGCGGGGAGTCCTCGAAGTGGCGCAGTGCCTGGTAGCGGCGGGTGGGGTTGGCGTGGTGGTCGCTGTGCCGCTGGAGGTGGTAGAGGAAGACGTTGGAGGCGATGTCGTCGCTGTTCCAGCTGTGCTGGGGGGTGCAGCGCTCGTAACGGCCCGAGGGGGTCTTCTGCCGCAGCAGGCCGTAGTGCTCCAGGTAGTTGACGACCTCCAACAGGCAGAAGCCGATGACGGCCTGCACCGCCAGGTATGGCAGCACACCGGGCCCGAACACCGCGGTCAGCGCGGCGAAGAGGACCGCCGACATGGCCCAGGCGCCGAGCACGTCGTTGCGCAGGGTCCACGGGCCCTTCCCGAGCCGGGCGAGCCGTTCCTTCTCCAGGTGCCAGCCCGAGCGGGCGCTGCCGTACACGGAGCGGGGAAGGAACGCCCAGAAGGACTGGCCGAGACGGGAGCTGGCCGGGTCCTCGGGGGTGGCGACCCGCACGTGGTGGCCGCGGTTGTGCTCGATGTAGAAGTGCCCGTAACAGGTCTGGGCGAGGGCGATCCGCGCCAGCCGGCGTTCCAGCGCATCCTTCTTGTGGCCCAGCTCGTGCGCGGTGTTGATGCCGAAACCGGCGACGATGCCGAGGGTGACGGTCAGCCCCGCCTTGTCCACGGCCGACAGGCCGGGACGGGACCACAGCCAGCAGGCCAGCACCAGCCCCGCGTACTGCAGCGGGAGGAACAGATAGGTGCACCAGCGGTAGTAGCGGTCCGACTCCAGCCAGACGAGGACGCTGTCCGGCGGGTTGGCGGAGTCCTTGCCGACCAGCAGGTCCACCAGCGGTATCACGCCGAAGACGACCAGCAGCAGCACCCACCAGAAGATGCCCTGCCCGGTCGCCGACGCCAGGCCCCAGGCAGCGAACGGAAAGGCGGGCAGCACGAGCCCGAGCAGCCACAGATACCGCTTGCCGTCCCGCCAGGTCACCTGCGGCACCGACGGCCCGAGCGGGTACGCGGTCCCCGCCATGACACCACCTCCTGGACACTTTCGCCTTCGAGTGTCCAGAAACTAGACAGTAACTTCAGTGACCGTCAAGAGAGGGGACAAGGCTCGTTAGGATGGGCCCGAGATGACGCGCTATCGAGAGTCGGTCCGTTCCCTGCTCAAGGAGCGGATCCTGGACGCCGCCTACGAGCGGGTCGCGGCCGAAGGCTGGGACCGGCTGAAGATGACCCACATCGCCACCACCGCCGGCGTGAGCAGGCAGACCGTCTACACCGAGTACGGGTCCAAGGGAGCCATCGGGCAGGCCCTGGTGATGCGCGAGGTGGAGCGCTTCCTCACCGGCATCCAGGACCAACTCCTCGCCCACCCCGACGACATGAAGGCGGCGGTGACCGCTGCCATCGGATACACCCTGCGCACCGCGGCCGACAATCCGCTCCTCAAGGCCATCCTGACCAGCCCCCGCGGCGGTGAGGGGGATCTGCTCGCCCACCTCACCACCCGCTCCGAGCCCCTCCTGGAGACGGCCACCACCATGCTCACCGCCTACGCGGCGGAGGTCTGGTCCGACATCGACGCCCGCTCACGGGACCTGGCCATCGAGGCCGTCGTGCGCCTGACGGTCAGCCACCTGGTCCAGCCGGTCCTGCCGCCGGATCTCACCGCGGAGCGCATCGCCGAGATCACCATGCGGGTCGCCGGGCGCTGAACGCCCCGGTAGCCCGGGACACCGGGCCCCGGAAACCACATCGGGGCTCCGCGCCCCGGCCGCGTGGAGCCCCGCGTGTCCCGCCGCGTCGCCCCCTAGGGGGTGTTCCGGAAGTCCCGCACAGCACCCGCGGCGCCCGGCACGCTCCCCCAGGCTCTTCGAGCAGGGGGCACCCCCACTCGCCGCACCGGCCGAAACCCCGAGTACGTCCAGTACGAGGGCTTTCGTCCGGCACGCCGAGAGCACGCACCGGACACCGCGGGCACCGCACAGGACTTTCGAAACACCCCCTAGGCGCGGAAGTCCGCGGTGCGCTCGGGTGACGCCTCCGCCAGCGCCTTGGCGACGGCGTCGGCACCGGCCCGCAGCCCGTACACCGGGGTACCGGGCTGCTGGCGCCAGGAGTCGTCGATGCCGCCGGCGTCGACCGTGTCGAAGCCGAGTTCGTCGATCAGGTCCCGCACACGCCGCTTGGCCGCCTCGTCGTCGCCCGCGACCGGGAGCGCCATGCGCTCGGGATCGCCGGCCGGACGGGGACGCTCCAGGATGTCCTGGGCGTAGGTGCCGTTGAAGGCCTTGACCACGCAATGGCCGATCTGCCGTTCGGTCCAGCGGCTCTCGGTCAGGCCCTCGTCCTCGATCGCCGCGATCCGTCCGTCCCGCTGCCGCGGGTAGTAGTTGCCGGTGTCGATCACCGCGACATCGTCGGCCGCGCCGTCGAGCAGCCCGGACGGCAGGTCCGGAACCGCCCTGACGGGGATCGTGACCACGACGACCTCGGCGCCGCGGGCCGCCTCCCCCACGGTGACGGGGGTCGCGCCCGTCTCGTCGGCCAGTGCGGTCAGCGTGTGCGGGCCGCGGGAGTTGGCGACGGAGACGTCGTGGCCGAGGGCGGTGAGCCGCCGGGTGAGGTTGCCGCCGATGTTGCCCGCGCCGATGATGCCGATCTTCATGTCCTGACTCGCCTCGCCCTTTCCGGGGATGTGTCCGGCGGAGCCCCGTGACCCCGTCGCTGGGCAGCACCAACCTCCGGGCGGTGCGGGCTATTCCGCGTCTGCGCCGTACGGGTGACGGCGGCCCGCGGCGCGTCGCGGGGGCTCGCGCAGCGCTAGGCGCAGGGGCGGGCCGTAGACACGGACTATGTCATCGGGCGCCATGGAGGCCACCGGTTCCAGGCGGAGGATGTAACGCGTCACAACAAGGCCGGCGATGTGCGCGCAGAACGCGCCAGCACGCGTACGGGCATCCGCCCCGCCGATCCGGGCAGCGATCGTGTCGATCATCTCCCGTTCCATCATCTCCTTGACCAGATCGGTGATGGCCTGGTCCTGGGTGGCCGCGGCGATCAGGGCGCGCAGGGGCGCGCCCGACTCGGGGTTCTCCCACAGGGCGAGCAGATCGCGCAGGGCGCGCTGGGGAAACGTGGCCGGATCACCCGCCACGGTGCGGGCCAGGGTCTCGGCGGGGTTGCCGGCCAGGGCGAGAGCCGCCCCGAAAAGGCCCTTCTTGGAGCCGAAGTAGTAGCTGACCAGGGCGACGTCCACATCCGCCTCGGCGGCGACGGCACGCAGCGTGACGGCCTGGTACCCGTCGAGGAGGAAGCGCCTGCGGGCGATGCCGAGGATCTGGGCGCGTGTGTCGGGTTTCCCGGACCTTCTCCCCCGCGCCGCGGATTTCATCATGGTTGAGATTCTACCGGCAGCCGCGTGACCCTCTCCCCGTGCTCACCCCCGCAGCGAAGGCGGACGGCGGAACGACGAAGCGGCGCCCACCGCGCGCGGGGACACCCGGCCGTTGCCGGCGCGGGCGTCCCCGCGGCATCGGGGTCACTTGTCCAGGTAGGCCCAGAACTCGTCGAAGGACAGCACCTTGTCGCCGTTGAGGTCCCTCGTCCTGATGATGGCCTCGGCCACCGTCTCGGTGACGTTCCAGTCGCCTCCCTGAGCCAGGGCGGACTTGAACTCGGCGGCGGTGATGAACCCGTCACCGTCCGCATCGATCCGCTGGAACTGCCTGCGTGCTTCCTCGATGTCCGCCACCGATCCGCCCCTTTGTGTCGCGATTCATCTGTCCTACTGTCGTACCGACGCAGGTCAGACTAACGGCCCGTGCGAGCCCTCAGTGCGGCGACCACCCAGGCGAACTCCTCCCGGTGGACGGGCTCGGACCGGCCGTTGACGGCGGACAGCAGTTCGCGGTAGCGGGCGACCCGCCCGTTGAAGGCCGTCTCCATGCGTTCCAGCACCGCGGAGGGGTCGGCGTCGCCGAGCAGTTCGCACAGCACCCCGTCCGCCTCCGGTGCCTCGGGCGCGATCCCGCGCTCCCGTGCCGCCCCCACCAGCCCGACGAGGCGCTTGACGAACCACAGGGACGCGCCGGCCGGTACGCCGGGGCCCCGGTCGGCCGCGTTGAACTCGGCCGCCTTCCGCATCAGGGCCCGGAACTCCGGGTCCTGGATCATCTCCGCCAACTCCACCCAGGCGTCGACCTGCTCGGGTGTCGGATCCTCGGGCAGGTCCACCGAGGTGCGCCGCATCCGCTCACGGATGTCCGGGTCCACGGTGTCGAGCTCGTGCAGCGTCTCCTCCACGAACTCGTCCACGATCCGCTGCCGCTCGGCCGCCGACAGCCGCGCCAGCCTGTTCATCAGGGTCATCTCCTCTGCGGTCGAACCACGTCGCGCCACGGTCGACAGCACGGCCCGGGTCACCTTCAAGGAACGGATCTGCGCGTCCAGGGCGGCCACGTGCCGCGCGGCCACCTCCGCCGTCGTCGTCTCGCCGGCCAGCACCCTGCGGACGTCGTCCAGGCCGAGGCCCAGTTCGCGCAGGGTGCGGATCAGGTCGAGGCGCGCTGCGGACTCCGCGTCGTACAGGCGGTAGCCGCCCGGGGAGCGGGCCACCGGGGGCAGGGCGCCCTCGTCCGACCAGTATCGGATGGTGCGCACCGCGAGTCCGGTGGCGCGGGCCAGTTCACCGATGGTGAAAAGGCCGGTGCCGTCGTCGATCATGTCTGCGAGTGTGAGCCCTCCAGTGGGTGGAGACTCAAGCCGGAGGAGACGACCGACTCATGTCCGACAGCCTGCGGGACATCCTGGACGCGGCGGCCCGCGGGTCGTTCCCCCCGGCGGACGGCGGCACCACCGTCGTACGCCAGCACTCGCCGCGCGACGCCGGGGTGATCGCCTTCACCGCGCACTCCGTGGTGTTCACGGACGAGGACCCGCGGTGGGTGCGCGAGACGCTGGGCTCCGTCGGCTGTGACGCGCTCGCCGCCACGATGAATCCGCGGTTCCTGGAGGCGTTCATGCGGCGGACCGGCCGGTCGCACGACACCGTCGACCTGCTCACCGTCGCCGCGCCGCTGCCGGGGGAGCCCCCGCTGGCGCTGAGCGCGATCGACGGTCCCGGCCACGACCGGGTCGCCCGGGCGCGCCGGCGCCGGGACGCCGTGCGCGTGTGGGCCGCGGACGGCGGTGTGCTCGTGCTGGGGCGTGGCGTCGCCGGGTGGCTGGAGGTCGCCGTGGAGGTGGACGAGGCGGTACGGCACCGGAGGCTGGGCCGGGCGCTCGCGTCGGCGGCGCGGCACCTGGCCTGCGAGCCGGTCTGGGCCCAGGTGTCCCCGGGCAACGCCCGCAGCCTGCGGGCGTTGCTGGCGGCGGGTTACCTGCCGGTGGGTTCGGAGGCGCTGCTCCTCGCCCCGTAGGCACCGGCGGCCGGTGCCGGACGAACGACCGGTAGGCCGCTATTTCGTGACGGACACGCTCGGACCAGACGGGGGAGCGGTCCAG
>NZ_JBHUDX010000097.1:0-23619 GCF_042678285.1 Streptomyces caeni | reverse complement strand
CTCCCGGCGTCCGCGGTCAAGGGGCGGCACGGCCCGGTCAGCGGAAGACGCCGGTGTGTCCCAGAGAGTAGCGGCCCGGCTGCGGGAAGACGGCGAGGCCGTGCGGCCCGCCGCCCACCTTGATGCGGGCGAGTTGCTCACCGGTCCGCGTGTCGATCGCGTACACCTCGGAGTGGTAGCGGCCTGACAGCCACAGGACCCTGCCGTCGGCCGAGACGCCCCCCATGTCGGGGCTTCCGCCGTCCGGCAGGCGCCACGTCCTGGTCAGCCGGTTGTGTGCGAAGTCGAAGACGGAGATGGTTCCCTCGCCCCGGTTGGAGATGTACATCTCGCGGGAGTCCCGGCTGACGTAGAGGCCGTGGGCGCCCTTGCCGGTGGGGATGAAGGACGGCGGGGCGAACCGGGCGCCGTCCAGCACCCACAAGCCGTTCGCCATCATGTCGGCGACGTAGAACCGCTTGCCGTCCGGGGAGACCTTCACGTCCTGCGGCATGGCGTCGTGGAACGGCAGCCGCTGCCGGCCGACCACCTTCATCCTCTCGGTGTCGACCTTGAGCAGTTCGCCGCTGAACTCGCAGGAGACGATGAAGTAGCGGCCGTCGAGCGAGAAGTCCGCGTGGTTGACGCCGTAGCAGCTCACGGGAACGGTCTTCACCACCTTCATCGTGTGCGCGTCGCGGAAGACCAGTTGCCGGTCCTTGGACGCCATCACGACCGCGTGTCTGCCGTCCGGCGTGAAGTAGAGGTTGTACGGGTCGTGCACGGCGACCGGGGTGCCCGCCTCGCCGGTCCTCGGGTCGATGGGGGTGAGGGAGTTGCCCAGGTCGTTGTTGACCCAGAGCGTCTTGAGGTCCCAGGAGGGGACGACGTGCTGGGGCTGGTGGCCGACCGGGATGGTGTCGATGACCTCGTAGGTCTCCGGGTCGATGACCGAGACGGTGTCGGAGTTGGTGTTGGGGACGTACACGCGCGACGGGACGTCCTTGACCGCCGGGGAGAGCAGACCGGGCCGGTCGGCCGCGTAGACGTCCTTCGGGTCGAGCACGGGCGGCATGCCCGGCAGGGCGTGGACGGCCCGCTGCTGCGGCTCGGCGCGGCCCACGGGCGTCTTGGAGGCGAGGGCCCGGTCCCTGTGCGGGGAACCGCCGGTGCAGCCGGCGAGCACGGCGAGGGCGGCGCCGGCGACGAGTACGCGCGCGATGATGGTGGGGTGCATCAGCTCAGCAGCTCCGTGGTGGTCACCACGGCCAGGCCGCGGCGGTCGAGTTCGTGGAGAAGGGCGGGGAAGGCGGTGCGCGTGTCCGCGTACCCGAAGTGCAGGCTCACCACCGATCCGTTGCGGACCTCGCCGATGACCTTGCGGGTGACGGCCGCGGCGCCCGGCGAGGTGTAGTCGAGCGAGTCGACGTCGTACGACAGGACGTGCGGGTAGCCCGCGTCGCGGGCCAGCCGTTCGACGAGCGGGGTGGCGCGCGGGGCGCGGGAGGGCCGGAACCAGGTGCCGATCGACCCGGTCAGCCGCCGCAGCCGGTGGGCGCATCCCTGGATCTCCGCGCGGGCTTCGGCCTCGGGCATGGCGTTGATGCCGAGGTGGCGCAGGGTGTGGTTGCCGAGCTCGTGACCGCCGTCGAGGATGCGGCGGGCGACGCCCGGGTGCTCGTCCAGCCAGGTGCCGACCGCAAGCACGGTGATCTTCACGCCCGCCCTCTCGGCCGTGCCGAGGATCGACGTGGCGAGGGCGGGGTCGCCCTGGCCGTGGAAGGTGAGGGCCACCCGGGGACGGTCGCGCGGGCCGTGGGCGATCTGGGCGGGCTGCCGCGCCAAGGCGCGGGGCGCGGCCGCCGGGTGCGAGCCGGCGGAGGCGTCCGGGGCCCGGGAGGGGCGGGCCGGGCGCGACGGGCGTGCGGCGTCGCCGGGGCAACAGCCGGTGGTGAGGGCACCGGCGAGCCCGGCGCCCGCGCGCAGTGCCGAGCGGCGGTCGGGCACCGTCGGTGCGGTGCCCGTCGCACGGCCCGGCGGGGCGGAGGGGGCGGGCGTGGTCACGCATCCCATTTAAGGGCGAAACTGTGCGAAATCCGCCGATTGGGTCGTGGACGCCAGGGGCGGGTCGCGACGGCGCCGGTTCCCCGTACCGCGCACGGGCCCCGCACCGGCGCGGTTCCTGGATCGAAACCGGTTTCCGGTCGGCCGCGCTCGTCTGCGATGGCCGATCGCGCGGCAGTCACCCATTGACCCGGACACCGGTTCGTCGCGGATGCCGCGGCGTACACCCCGGCTCCGCTCGCGGCGCCCGAGAAGGCCCCGGCCGCGTGGCGGTCGGGGCTTCTGCCGCCGGGGGGGTGTCAGCGGTCGGCGACCCGCATCTCGAACCAGGTCGTCTTGCCGCGCGGGAGCAGGTCGACGCCCCAGCGGTCGGCGAGTCTGTCGACGAGGAAGAGGCCGCGGCCGCTCTCGTCCAGTTCCTGTACCGGCATCAGACAGGGCAGACCGCGGGAGGGGTCGCGCACCTCGACGCGGGCCCAGCCCCGGCGCCGCCGCATGCGCAGCCCGAAGACCCGCGCGCCGGTGTGCCGCACGGCGTTGCCGACGAGTTCGGAGACGAGCAGGACCCCGTCCTCGGCCACCTTCGGGGAGAGTCCCCAGTGGCGCAGGATCACGACCTGGGCGAGCCGGCGGGCCGTGGCCGCCGACTCCGGGAGGGACGGCAGGAGTGCCTCCGCCTCGGCCGGACTGCCGAACAGCTCCAGCGCTCTGAGCGCTCGTTCGTCCTCGATCGCCGGTGACCAGCGTGCCGCAGTGGCACTCCCGCGCCGCCGCGGCTGTTCGACACCCTCCAGCCCCGCCATGCCCCCCATCATGGCCGTCCACAGGGCCATCGGGCGGCATTACCGGTGAGTAACCACTCCGGAAACATACATTCCGATTCTTGCGATCGGCATATGACATACGCAATCCGGAATCCCTTACACCCCAACTGGCCTGCGGAAACAGGCCAGTTGGGGGCAATAACCGGGCGCGCTCGAACGAAGCCGGTTTAAGGGTGTCTTAAGACTCCGATAAACCGCCCCTTCGGAGGACACCGGGCAAGGCATCTCGTCAACGGCAAGCGCGCCGGCCTGAAGAGGGTGACGGACCGCGGCGGAGTCAGACGAACTTGGCCTTGCCCGGCCCCTCCTCCACGAAGCTGCGCATTCCGCGCTCGCGGTCCTCCGTCGCGAACAGGCCCGCGAACCAGTTCCGTTCCACGGTCAGACCCGTCTCGATGTCCGTCTCCAGGCCCGTGTCGATGGATTCCTTGGCGGCGCGCAGCGCGATCGCGGGGCCCTGGGCGAGCCGCGCGGCCCAGGCGTGCGCCTCGGCGTACACCTCCCCGGCCGGCACCACCCGGTCGACCAGGCCCAGCGTCAGCGCCTCGTCCGCCTTCACCATCCGGCCCGTGAAGATCAGGTCCTTGGCCTTGGACGGACCGATCAGACGCGCCAGCCGCTGGGTGCCTCCGGCGCCCGGGATCAGGCCCAGCAGGATCTCCGGCTGCCCCAGCTTCGCGTTCTCGGCGGCGATGCGGTAGTCCGCGCACAGCGCCAGCTCGCAGCCGCCACCCAGGGCGTAGCCGGTGATGGCGGCGACGACCGGCTTGGGGATGCGGGCGACGGCGGTGAAGGAGTCCTGCAGGGCGCGCGAGCGCAGGACCATCGCGGTGTGGTCCATGCCCTGCATCTCCTTGATGTCCGCGCCCGCCGCGAACACCTTCTCCCCGCCGTGGATCACCACGGCGCGCACGTCGTCGCGGCGCGTGATCTCCTCGGCGAGTTCCTTGAGCCGGTCCTGCGTGGCGACGTCCAGCGCGTTCATGGGCGGGCGGTCCAGGCGGAGGGTGCCCACACCCTCGGCGACTTCGAGATGCACAGTCATGCAGGAAGGTTAACGGGCACTAACGGCAACGGGCCCGGTGTGCTCGCTCACAGCGGCACACCGGGCCCCAAGGCGCGAATCGCTACTTGATCCACTCGTCCCAGGGCATGTTCCAGCCGTTCAGCCCGTTGTCGGGCGCGACCGTCCGGTCGTGGGAGTTCTTCACGACGACGACGTCACCGATCATCGAGTGGTTGAAGAACCAGGCGGCCGGCACCGACTTGTCGTAGCCGCCGCGCACATCGCGCAGGCCCACGCAGCCGTGGCTGGAGTTGTAGTTGCCGAAGGCGCCGCCGCCCCAGTAGTTGCCGTGGATGAAGGTGCCGGAGTCGGTCAGGCGCTGGGCGTGCGGCACGTCCTTGATGTCGTACTCGCCGCCGTAGCCGACGGTGTCGCCGTTCATCCGGGTCACCACGAGGCGCTCGCTGATGACCATCTGGCCGTTCCAGGTGTCGTAGCCCGGCTTGCCGGTGGTGATCGGAAGGGTCTTGATGACCTTGCCGTCGCGCCTGACGACCATCTTGTGGGCCTTGGCGTCGACGGTGGAGACCTGGCTGCGGCCGATGGTGAAGGTCACCGTCCTGGCCTGCTTGCCGTAGACGCCGGGCCTGCCCTCGACGCCGTCGAGGTTGAGGTTCACGGTGACCTTGGTGCCGGCCTTCCAGTACTCCTCGGGCCGGAAGTCGAGGCGGTCGTTGCCGAACCAGTGGCCGCGTACCTCGACGGCCGGCTCGGTCTCGAAGGTGATGGCCTTCTCCACCGCCTCGGGGTGGGTGATGCCCCGGGTGAAGCGGATCGAGAACGGCATGCCGACCCCGACCGTGGAGCCGTTCTCGGGTGTGTAGTTGCCGACGAAGGTGTTCTTCGGGGTGAGCGTGGTGAAGGAGGACTCCTCGGCGGAGGTGAGACCCGCCGGGTCCTTGGCGACCGCGTGGACCTTGTACGTGGTGGCCGCGGCCAGATGGGTCGAGGGCGTCCAGGTGGCGCCCGAGCCGGATATCGTCCCGGGGATCTCGCGGCCCTTGGGGTCCTTGACCGTGACCTCGGTCAGCTTGCCCTTGGCGGCGCTCACCTTCAGGGCGCCGCTGGTCTCCACGGCCTTGGCGCCGTCCTTCGGGGCTATGGCGACCACGGCCTGCGACTGCTTGGTGCCGGTCTTGCCGGATTCCCCGCCATCGCCGGAGCCCGCCGTGCCGGAACCTGCCGTGCCGGAGCCCCCTCCCCCGCCGCACGCGGTGGCGGTGAGCAGAAGGACACCGAGTATCAGTGCCGGCAGTCCCCTGCGTCCCCGCGTCCGCACACCAACCGACGCCCCCGATATCGGTCGCCCGTTCACGTTCCCGTCTCCCCTCGCACGGCCTGATGAGGCCCGCACTTCAGCGCGACCCACGCGCGCATTGCGCCAATTAATCACACCCCCCGGCCCGATGACTCCCCGCGATTGTCACCGTTCAGTCCCAAAGTGAACCGCGCGGAGAAGCATCGGGCGGCTGCGGGCGCGCACCCGGCGTACCGAGTGTGCAGCGCGTGCCACACACCTGCCGTGTGTGCCGGGCCAGGGCCCCGGCAGGCGACTTTTGCCCGTCGAGAAGCGGCGCCGTGGTGGCACCGCCCGCGCGAGCGGAGCCGAGAGCGAGAGGGAGCGCGCTCTCGGTGTGCCGGCCGGAAGCCCTCGTACTGGACGTACCCGGACTTTCGGCCGGTGCGGCGAGTGGGGGTGGGGGTGCCCCTGCTCGAAGAGCTCGGGGGAGCGTGACGGGCGCGGCGCGACGGGGCCGACGTCGCCTGCCGGGGCGCTAGGGGGTTCGAAAGTCCCGCACAGCACCCCCCGGCGCCCGGCACGCACTCTCGCCGCACCGGACACCGCGGGCACCGCACAGGACCTTCGAAACACCCCCTAGGCGGCCGCGCCTCCCGCCTTCCACCGGCTCCAGCTCATGTTCCAGCCTCCGAGCCCGTTGTCGGGGGCGACCTTCTTGTCGTCGCTCCCGACGACCTCGACCACGTCGCCGACGAGGCTGCGGTCGTAGAACCAGCCCGCAGGGGTGTCCGAGCCGCCGCCCCTGACGTCCCTGAGGCCCACGCAGCCGTGGCTGACGTTGACGTGTCCGGGGGCGTCCGGGGCCCAGTAGTTGCCGTGCAGGAAGGTGCCGGAGCCGGTCAGGCGCAGGGCGTGCGGGACGTCGGGGATGTCGTACTCCCCGCCGAAGCCGACCGTACGGCTGTCCATGCGGGTGACCTTCAGCATCTCCATCACCACCATCTTCCCGTTGTAGGTGGTGGTCCCCGGGGCGCCCGCCGTGATCGGCACGGTGGCGATCAGCTCGCCGTCGCGACGGACCTTCATGGTGTGGGCGCTCGCGTCGACGAGCGAGACCTGGCTGCGGCCGACGGCGAACGAGACCGTCTTGTACTGCAGTCCGTACACACCGGGGGCGCCCTCCACGTCGCGCAGCCGCAGCGCGACGGTGACCGTGGTGCCCGGCTTCCAGTACTCCTCGGGCCGGAAGTCGAGACGGTCGTTGCCGAACCAGTGCGGGCGGATCTCGACGGCCGGCCGCGCGGTGACCCGGACCGCCCGCTCGACCGCGGCCCGGTTCTCGATCGCCCGGTTGAACTGCAGGGACACGATCATGCCGGTGCCCACGGTCGAGCGGTCCTCCGGGGTGAGGTACCCGATGAACCGCCGGTCGGGCACGAACGTGGTGAAGACGGCGTGACGGGCCGAGCGGCGGCCCCGGACGTCGAGGGCCACCACGTCGACCGTGTACTTGGCGGCGAGGACGAGGCGGGGGGCGTCGGGCTCCCAGAGCAGGCCGTCGGCGGAGAGGTGCCCGGGCACCGGGGAGTCCTGCGCGTCCAGGGACCTGACGACGGTCACCGACTCCAGGCGGCCGCTCGGCACCCGCACCCGCAGCCGGCGGCCGGCGGGCACGGCCCTGCTGCCGTCGTCCGGGGTGACGCTGATGAACTCCTCGGGCGCGGGCGCCTTGCCGAGCACGTCGTCGAGTCCGTGGGAGGTGCAGCCGGCCAGGAGGCCGGCCCAGGTCAGTGCGGCGGCAAGTGCGGCTGCTGCGCGCCGCGCGCGCATCTGTACGTGCATCACGACCATCCCAACGACCCGGCCCCCGCTGGGGAAACGTGAGTGCGAGCCACGCTCTGGGCAGAACAGTGGGGAGGACGACACGACGGGGAGCCGCGCCGCCCGGGCGCAGGGGCGCGCTCGGGGACCCCCGAGGCGAACGGGCCACGAAGGGGCGGGGCACCGCGCGCGCCCTTTTCCGTGCCGTCCCACCGAGCCGCGGGAGGCCGACAGGTGTCGAGCGCAGCCGAGCAGGAGGCAGTGCAGCAGGGGCGGGCGGACGGGGGACGGTCCGCGGGCCCGGCCGCCGTGCCGAAGGGCAGCCGACACCCGGTGCCGGCCGTGCCCGTGTGGCCGGGCGCGCCCACTCCGCTCGGGGCGCGCTTCCACGCGGGCCCGGACGGTGCCGTGGGCACCAACTTCGCGCTGTGGGCGGGCGGCGCGGAGGCGGTCGAACTGTGCCTGTTCGACGGGCGCGGCGCCGGGAGCCGCGAGACGCGGGTGCGGCTGACGGAACTGACGCACGAGATCTGGCACGGCTTCGTGCCGGGCGTGCTGCCGGGGCAGCGGTACGGCTACCGGGTGCACGGCCGCTGGGACCCGTGGACCGGCGCCCGCTGGAATCCGGCAAAACTCCTCCTCGACCCGTACGCGCGCGCCGTGGACGGGGACTTCACCCTGCCGCCGGAGGTGTACGGGCACGTGCGGGACTGGCCCGACCAGCGGGTGGCGGACACGGTGCGGGACGAGAGGGACTCGGCGCCGTTCGTCCCCAAGGGCGTGGTCGTGCACGATGACGACGACTGGGCCGACGACCACCGCCCCAAGACGCCCTGGGCGGACTCGGTGATCTACGAGCTGCACGTGCGCGGCTTCACCCGGCGCCACCCGGGCGTCCCCGAGGAACTGCGCGGCACGTACGCGGGCCTCGCTCACCCGGCGGCGATCGAGCACCTGGTGACGCTGGGTGTGACGGCCGTGGAGCTGCTGCCGGTGCACCAGTTCGCGCACGAGGACCATCTGCTCGCGCGGGGCCTGCGCAACCACTGGGGCTACAACTCGATCGGCTACTTCGCGCCGCACGCGGCCTACGCGTCCAGCGGCACCACCGGCCAGCAGGTCGGCGAGTTCAAGCGGATGGTCCGGGCGCTGCACGCGGCCGGGATCGAGGTGATCCTGGACGTCGTCTACAACCACACCGCGGAGGCGGGCGAGCTGGGCCCCACGCTGTCGCTGAAGGGGATCGACAACCGCGGCTACTACCGCCTGCAGCCGGACGCGCGCCGGTACGCGGACTACACGGGCTGCGGCAACACCCTGCACGTGGTGCAGCCGCAGGTGCTGCGTCTGATCACCGACTCCCTCCGCTACTGGGTGACGGAGATGGGCGTGGACGGCTTCCGCTTCGACCTGGCGGCGGCACTGGCGCGTTCGATGCACGACGTCGACATGCTGTCCCCGTTCCTCGCGGTGATCGCCCAGGACCCGGTGCTGCGCCGGGTGAAGCTGATCGCGGAGCCGTGGGACGTGGGCTCGGGCGGTTACCAGGTCGGCGCCTTCCCACCACTGTGGACGGAGTGGAACGATCGCTACCGGGGCGCCGTGCGGGACTTCTGGCGCGGGGCGCTGCCGGACGTGCGGGACCTGGGATACCGCCTGTCGGGTTCGAGCGACCTGTACGCGTGGGGCGGTCGGCGCCCGTACGCCTCCGTCAACTTCGTGACGGCGCACGACGGTTTCACGCTGCGCGACCTGGTGTCGTACGAACGCAAGCACAACGAGGCCAACGGGGAGGGCAACCGCGACGGGTCCGACGACAACCGCTCCTGGAACTGCGGGGCGGAGGGCGAGACGGACGACGAGCGGGTACGGGCGCTGCGCCGCCGCCAGATGCGGAACCTGCTGACCACCCTGCTGCTGTCGACGGGCGTGCCGATGCTGGTGGCGGGCGACGAGATGGGCCGTACCCAGCGCGGCAACAACAACGCCTACTGCCAGGACAACGAGACGGGCTGGCTGGACTGGAGCCTGCTTCAGGACCCGGGCTGGCGGGCGCTGTTCGACCTCACCTCCCGTCTGGTCGGGCTGCGCCACCGCCACCCGGTGCTGCGCCGCCGGGCGTTCTTCTCCGGGCGGGCCCACTCCGCGGACGGTCTGCGGGACCTGGCGTGGTTCACGGCCCGCGGGACGGAGATGACGGAAGGCGACTGGTACGCGCCGGCGGCGAGCCTGGGCATGTATCTGTCCGGCCGCGACATACCGGGCCGGGACTCCCGGGGCGCGGCGGTGGTGGACGACAGCTTCCTCACGGTCCTGCACGCCGGGGACCGCCCGGTGGACTTCGTCCTGCCGGGGCCGCCCTGGGCGCGGCGGTACGAGTTGGTCGTGGACACCTCCCGCGAGGAACAGGCGCAGCCGCCGGGCACGCCGCACCGGGCGGGGGCCGCGGTGACGGTGCCGGCGCGGTCGGTGCTGCTGCTGCGGGTGGCGGACTGACGGCCGATCGGCTGACGGCGCGGTGCCGCTCCCTCCGGCCGCGGGTGGCCGGGCCGCCGCGGACGCGCAGGTCGCGGGACTCGCGGCGGATCCAGGTCCGGCCAAAACTCGGTGGGCACTGTCAGTGCCGATCCGTAGGCTCGCTGCTGATGCCGACGACACGTACACCCGCCGAGGACCGCTCCGCCGTCCGTACCCTGCTGCGTCTGTGGCCGTATGTGCGGCCGGTGCGGGTACGGCTGCTGACCGCCGCGTTCGTCGCGATCCTGGCGTCGTGCACCGGTCTGGTGATCCCGCTCGTCCTGAAGTGGATGGTGGACGGGCCGGTGGCCGACCGGGATCCGGCCGGCGTGTGGCTCGGCGCGCTGTACCTGCTGCTGCTCGGCATCGCCGAGGCGGTGCTGTTCGGGATACGGCGCTGGCTGGTGGCGCGGCCGCTGTCGCGGGTCGAGGCGGACATGCGGGCGGATCTGTACCGGCACCTGCAGCGTCTTCCGGTCGCCTTCCACGACCGTTGGCCGTCCGGCCAGTTGCTCTCCCGCGGCACCACCGACCTGATGCTGCTGCGGATGTTCCTCGCCTTCCCGCTGACCTTCTTGCTGGTCAACGGGGTGACGATCCTCGTCGGCGTGCTGATCCTGCTGGCGCAGGACTGGACGCTGGGACTGGTGATCCTGGGGCCGGCCGTCCCGGTGATGGTCACCTGTGCGATCTTCGAAAGGCGCTACGCCGGGGTCGCCCGGCTCGCACAGGACCAGGTCGGCGACCTGACGACGGTCGTCGAGGAGAGCGTGCTCGGCATCCGCATCATCAAGGGCTTCGGGCGGCACCGGAGCCAGGCACTCGCCTTCCGGAAGCTGTCGGGGACATTGCGCGGGACGGAACTGCGCAAGGCCCGGCTGCTGGCGACGATCTGGGCCGTCATCGTCACGCTGCCGGAACTGGCCATCGGTGCGGCGCTGGTGCTGGGGACGGTGCGCGTGGCGGACGGCGGCCTGTCCGCGGGGACGCTGGTGGCGTTCCTGTCCACGGCGCTGGCGCTGCGGTGGCCCGTCGACTCGATCGGCTTCCTGCTGGCGATGAGCCAGGAGGCGGCCACGGCCACGGAGCGGTACTTCGAGGTGATGGACGAGGAGCCGGAGGAGGAGACCGCTCCCGCCGTCCGGCCGGCCGCCTCCGCCGACCGGGGGCTCCGCTTCCACGGTGTGCGGTTCCGCTACCCCGACGCTCCCCCCGGCTCCGCGCCCGTCCTCGACCGCATCGACCTGCACGTCCGCCCCGGTGAGTCCATGGCGCTCGTCGGGGCGACCGGCAGCGGCAAGACCACCCTGACCGCCCTCATCCCCCGGCTGCACGAGGTGACGTCCGGCCGCATCACGCTGGACGGCGCGGACATCACGGCGATGACCCGCGCGGAGCTGCGCGCCAAGGTGGCCGTCGCCTTCGAGGAGCCCACCCTCTTCTCCGCCGGTGTCGGCGACAACGTTCTCATGGGAGCCCCGGACACCGCGGGCGCGCCCGAGCTGGAGCGCGCCCTCGCCGTCGCGCAGGCCGACTTCGTGCACACCCTCCCCGAGGGCCCGGACACCAAGGTCGGTGAGCAGGGCCTCAGTCTCTCCGGCGGGCAGCGGCAGCGGCTGGCGCTGGCCCGGGCCGTCGTCGGACGGCCCGGGTTCCTGGTGCTGGACGACCCGCTGTCCGCCCTGGACGTCCACACGGAGGCCGCCGTCGAGGCCGCCCTGCGGCGGGTGCTCGCCGACACCACGGCCCTGATCGTGGCGCACCGCCCGTCCACGGTCCTGCTCGCCGACCGGGTCGCCCTCCTGTCGGGCGGCCGTATCGCCGCCGTGGGCACCCACCATGAACTGCTGCGCACGAACGCCGAGTACGCCCAGCTGATGTCCGGGTCCGGGGAAGGGGAGGACGAGCGATGACGGCGCCGACGACGCCTTCGGCCACCGCGCAGACCGCCGAGGACGAGCCGGAGGCCCCCCGCCCCCAGGGCGACGACGCCTTCGACCGTGATGTGCTGCCCGCCCCGCCCGGCGCGACCGCCGCGCTGCTGCGCTCCCTGCTCGCCCCGATGAGGGCGCGTGTCGCCGCCACGACCGTTCTGCTGCTGCTCCAGCAGGCGGCCGTCCAGGCGGGCCCGATGCTGGTGGCGTACGCCATCGACGATGCCGTGCCCGCCTTCCGCGGCCACGACCACGGCCCGCTGATCGCGGTGGCGGCGGGCTATCTGCTGTGCGCGCTGGCCTCCGGCGGACTCCAGTACGCGTTCATCGTGGCCTCCGCCCGCGTCAACCAGGACGTGCTGCTGGACCTGCGCGGCCGGATCTTCCGCCACGCTCAGGCGCTGAGCGTCGACTTCCACGAGCGCTACACCTCGGGCCGCCTGATCTCCCGTTCCACGACGGACGTCGAGTCGCTGCGCGAGCTGCTCAGCGAGGGCCTGCAGGAACTGGTGACGGTCATCCTGTCGTTCGTCTACATCGCGGCGATGCTGCTCTGGCTGGATGTGGGGCTGGGTGCCGTCGCGGTGGCGTCCTTCGTGCCGCTGTACCTGCTCGTGCGGAACTACCGGCGGCGTGCCGGGCGGGTGTACCGGCTGCGGTCCACGGCGATCGCCGCGGTCATCGTGAAGTTCGTGGAGACGATGAACGGCATCCGTCCGGTGCGCGCCTTCCGCCGCGAGGAGGCCAACGACGCCGGCTTCCGCGTCCTCAACAAGCGGCACGAGCGGACCAACGGGGACGCGCTGCTGGAGATGGCCCGCTATGTCACCGCCTCCCGGCTGGTGGCCAACACGGCGGTGGCCGGAATCGTGCTGTGGGGCGCCTACCGGGTGGCGGACGGCTCACTGGCCCTCGGGGTGCTGGCGGCCGCGGTGCTCTACCTGCGGCGCCTGTACGACCCGATCGACCGGCTCGGCATGTTCCTGAACTCCTACCAGTCGGCGTCGGCATCGCTGGAGAAGATCGCGGGACTGCTGGCCCAGACGCCGTCCGTGCCCGAGCCGTCCGTGCCCCAGCGCCTTCCGGCGCTGCGGGGTGCGCAGCCGGGCCGCGAGGTCGTGTTCGAGGACGTCCGGTTCGCCTACCGCACGGGCGGCGAGGTGCTGCCCCGCTTCTCGCTGACGCTCCCGGCCGGGCAGACGGTGGCCGTGGTCGGCGCGACGGGCGCCGGCAAGTCGACGCTCGCGAAGCTGCTCGCCCGCTTCTACGACCCTTCCGGGGGCAGGGTCCTGCTGGACGGCGTGGACCTGCGCGACCTCGCCCTGCCCGAACTGCGGCGTGGGGTGGTGATGGTGACGCAGGAGGCGTTCCTGTTCTCCGGCACGGTCGCCGAGAACATCGCCATCGGCCGCCCGGACGCGACCCGCGAGGAGATCGAGCGGGCCGCCAAGGCGATCGGCGCCCACGACTTCATCAGCGCACTGCCCGACGGCTACGACACGGACGTCCGCAAGCGCGGCGGCCGGATCTCCGCCGGGCAGCGCCAGCTCGTGGCGTTCGCACGGGCGTTGCTGGCCGACCCGGCGGTGCTGATCCTCGACGAGGCGACCAGTTCCCTGGACGTCCCCGGCGAACGGGCGGTGCAGCAGGCGATGACGACGGTGCTGCGGGGCCGTACGGCGGTGGTGATCGCGCACCGGCTGTCGACGGTGGAGATCGCCGACCGCGTCCTGGTCATGGAGGACGGCCGCGTCGTCGAGGACGGCAGCCCGGCCGAACTGATCGCGGGGACGGGGCGGTTCGCGGATCTGCACCGGGCCTGGCGGGACAGCCTGGCGTGAGTGCCGTGGAGCCGACCACAAGACCCGCTGCCAACGCCCTGGCCGGAACACCGGCCGGGGCGGGCGGGCAGGTGGCGCAACGCTGCCGCACCAGCGGCAGAAGGAAACGGGAGACCGTCGTCAGGACTCCGGGGCGCGACTCGCGCTCCGGTGACACCGTCACGGACCTTCCAGGCGCAAACGTCTGATTGCTGGACGTCACTGAGGCTTTGGGCAACGGACGGGTGATCGACGCGTACGAGGATCCTGGGACGCCCGACCGCCGCGGCGGTGCCCGGTGCCTGTGGTTGGCTGGTGGCCCGGCAGCCGGGCCGGGGCGCTGCCCGGCAGCACGTGGATGGTGCCGCCGGCGGCGGCGCCGTACCTGATGCCCCGCGCGCTCGGTGAGGCAACGGAGCCGGGCGACATGGGCGCGCCGGCCGGGTGGGCCACCGCCTTTGTCCGCGGTCGGCTCGTTCAACGCCTGGCCGGGCATCATGCGGCACCGCAGGATGACCCGGGTGCGGATGGACGTCGGCTTCCGGACGGTCACCGCCCCCGGTGACGCCTTTCTGAATAGTCCGTATAGCGAACATGACCATCCGGGCAACGAACGATTTCCGGCCAAGTTCTTGATGCGCTCCTGACAACTCTGCGCGCCCTCTGCGACGCTTCCCACGGCCCCGTCGCAGCAACCCCACGGCACCACCGCCGCGCCGTACGGCCCGTGACCTTGATGCATCTGGTTCCGCGTTCCGCCTGTTCTGCCCGGACGGCCCAACCTCCGTCCGGTCTCCCCTGGCCGCGATCCGCGGCCACGCAGAAGGAGTCAGTGTTGAGAAGCAGTTCCTCTCGCAGACGCACCCCCCACACCCCTTCCCGCCGCGCCGCGGCCGTCGCCCTCGTCGGCGTCTCCGCCCTGTTGGCCGCCGCCGTCCAGGCGGGCGCCGCGAGCGCCGCACCGGCCCGCCCCGCCGCCGGGAAGATCAACCCCGCCCACGCGGCCCTGAAGCTCTCCCCCTCGCAGCGCGCCGAACTGATGCGGGACGCCGACACGGCGAAGGCGGACACCGCCCGGTCGATCGGCCTCGGCGCCCAGGAGAAGCTGGTGGTCCGCGACGTCGTCAAGGACGCCGACGGCACCCTCCACACCCGTTACGAGCGCACCTACGCAGGACTCCCGGTCCTCGGCGGCGACCTGGTGGTCGACACGTCCAAGTCCGGGAAGACCGAACGGGTCGTCAAGGCCACCCGGGCCGCCATCAAGGTGGCCTCGCTCAAGCCGCAGATCACCGCCACGAAGGCCGAGAAGCAGGCCGTGAGCGCCGCACAGTCGGCGGGCTCGAAGAAGACCGCCGCGGACAGCGCGCCCCGCAAGGTGATCTGGGCGGCGAGCGGCAGGCCGGTCCTCGCCTACGAGACGGTCGTCGGCGGGCTGCAGGACGACGGCACCCCGAACGAGCTGCACGTCATCACCGACGCCGCCACCGGCAAGAAGCTGTACGAGTACCAGGGCATCGAGACCGGCGTCGGCAACACCCAGTACAGCGGCCAGGTCACGCTGACCACCACGCAGTCGGGTTCGACGTACACGCTGAACGACGGCGCACGCGGCGGCCACAAGACCTACAACCTCAACCACGGCACGTCCGGCACCGGCACGCTGTTCTCCCAGTCGAGCGACACCTGGGGCAACGGCACCACTTCCAACGCCGCGACCGCGGGCGCCGACGCCCACTACGGCGCCGCCGTGACCTGGGACTTCTACAAGAACACCTTCGGCCGCAGCGGCATCAGGAACGACGGCGCCGCGGCCTACTCGCGGGTCCACTACGGCAACGCGTACGTGAACGCGTTCTGGTCCGACAGCTGCTTCTGCATGACCTACGGCGACGGCTCCGGCAACGCCGACCCGCTGACCTCGCTGGACGTGGCCGGCCACGAGATGAGCCACGGCGTCACCTCCAACACCGCCGGCCTCAACTACAGCGGCGAGTCCGGCGGCCTCAACGAGGCCACCTCGGACATCTTCGGCACCGGCGTGGAGTTCTACGCCAACAACACCTCCGACCCCGGCGACTACCTCATCGGCGAGAAGATCGACATCAACGGCGACGGCACCCCGCTGCGCTACATGGACAAGCCCAGCAAGGACGGCGCGTCCAAGGACAACTGGTACTCGGGGATCGGGTCGATCGACGTCCACTACTCGTCGGGTCCCGCGAACCACTTCTTCTACCTGCTGAGCGAGGGCAGCGGCGCCAAGGTCATCGGCGGCGTCAGCTACAACTCGCCGACGGCGGACGGCCTTCCGGTCACCGGAATCGGCCGCGCCAAGGCGCTGCAGATCTGGTACCGGGCGCTCACCACCAAGTTCACCTCGACCACCAACTACGCGGGGGCGCGCACCGGCACGCTCGCGGCGGCGGGCGAGCTGTACGGCACGTCGAGCGCCGAGTACACGGCCGTGCAGAACGCGTGGGCGGGCGTCGGCGTCGGTTCGCGCCCCGGCTCGAGCACCGGCACGTCGTACGAGAGCACGACCCCGGTGTCGATTCCGGACAACGGGCCGGCGGTCACCTCGTCGATCACCGTGAGCGGCCGCACCGGCAACGCGCCGAGCAACCTCCAGGTCACCCCGAACATCACCCACACCTGGCGCGGGGACCTGGTCATCGACCTGATCGGCCCGTCGGGCACCGCGTACCGGCTGAAGAACTTCAGCTCGTCCGACTCCGCGGACGATGTGACCGACACCTACACGGTCAACGCCTCCTCCGAAACCGCCAACGGCACATGGCAGTTGAGGGTCCAGGACCAGGCGACGTACGACACGGGCACCATCAACGGCTGGACGCTGACGTTCCCGTAGAACGTGGCTGAGGACGCGTCACGGCGCGTCGGTGACGGGGGTTCGCTCCGGGGGTCAGACTCCCCCCGGGGCGGCCCCTTTTCGCTGCGCTCCGCGCAGGGGCTCCGCCGGCGCCCGGCCTGGCCGATGGCCGTGGCACGCAGCCGCCGTTCACCGGATAGACGATTTTCAGCCAAGGTCGTTTTGCCCTCCTGACATGTACGCGTCCCGGATGCCACTCTTCCACCGCACGATTCACCCGCACCGCAACTTCACACCCCTTCCGTTCGGTCACCCCACGCCGCGCGGATCCCCCGCAGAAGGAGCTTGCGTGACTCCCCTCTACGCGCGCCACAAGCGCACCACTCTGGCCATCGCCACCGTCGTCGCGGCCGGAGCACTGCTCACCACCGGTCTGACCACCGGCATCGCCTCCGCCCAGACGCCGGCCTCCTCGACCGGCCGCACCGCGAAGCCGCTCGCCGCCGCGCCCCTCGCGCTGTCCGCGACCGCGCGCACCTCCCTCATCAAGGAGGCCCAGGCGTCCGCACCCGAGACGGCCCGCGCCATAGGCCTCGGCGCCAAGGAACAGCTGGTGGTCCGCGACGTCGTCAAGGACGCCGACGGCACCGTCCAC
Source organism: Streptomyces caeni (assembly GCF_042678285.1). Lineage (NCBI taxonomy): Bacteria > Bacillati > Actinomycetota > Actinomycetes > Kitasatosporales > Streptomycetaceae > Streptomyces > Streptomyces caeni. The sequence goes on along the minus strand of NZ_JBHUDX010000097.1, from coordinate 6,866 downwards.
ACCCGCTACGAGCGCACCTACGCCGGGCTCCCGGTCCTCGGCGGCGACCTGGTCGTCCACGAGTCGAAGTCCGGCACTCCCCAGGGCGTGACCAGGGCGACGAACGCGTCCATCAAGGTGGCCTCGCTCAAGCCGCAGATCAGCGCCGCGAAGGCCGAGAAGCAGGCCGTGAAGGCCGCGCAGTCGGCGGGCTCGGCGCGGACGGCGGCCAGCGGCGCGGCCCGCAAGGTGATCTGGGCGGGCTCCGGCACGCCGGTCCTCGCCTACGAGACGGTCGTCGGCGGGCTGCAGGACGACGGCACCCCGAACGAACTGCACGTCATCACCGACGCCGCCACCGGCAAGAAGCTGTTCGAGTACCAGGGCATCGAGACCGGCACCGGCAAGACCCTGTACTCGGGCACGGTCACCCTCAACACCACGCTGTCGGGCTCGACCTACCAGCTGTACGACACCACGCGCGGCGGCCACAAGACGTACAACATGAAGCACAGGAGCGGGGGGAACGGCACCCTCTTCACCGACGCGGACGACGTCTGGGGCACCGGCACGGCCTCCAGCTCCACCAGCGACCAGACCGCCGCCGCCGATGCCGCCTACGGCGCGCAGGTGACCTGGGACTTCTACAAGAACACCTTCGGCCGCAACGGCATCAAGAACGACGGCACGGCCGCGTACTCCCGCGTGCACTACGGCAACCAGTACGTGAACGCGTTCTGGTCCGACAGCTGCTTCTGCATGACCTACGGCGACGGCTCCGGCAACACCCACCCGCTGACCTCGCTGGACGTGGCCGGCCACGAGATGAGCCACGGCGTCACCTCCAACACCGCCGGCCTCAACTACAGCGGCGAGTCCGGCGGCCTCAACGAGGCCACCTCGGACATCTTCGGCACCGGCGTGGAGTTCTCCGCCAACAACGCCTCCGACCCCGGCGACTACCTCATCGGCGAGAAGATCGACATCTTCGGCAACGGCAGCCCGCTGCGCTACATGGACAAGCCCAGCAAGGACGGCTCCTCCGCCGACTACTGGTCCTCCAGCGTGGGCAGCCTCGACGTGCACTACTCGTCCGGTGTGGCGAACCACTTCTTCTACCTCCTGTCGGAGGGCAGCGGTTCCAAGACCATCAACGGGGTCACCTACAACTCCCCGACGTACAACGGCTCCACGGTCACCGGCATCGGCCGCGCCAAGGCGCTGCAGATCTGGTACAAGGCGCTGACCACGTACATGACGTCGACGACGAACTACGCGGGCGCCCGCACGGCGACCCTGAGCGCGGCGTCGGCGCTGTACGGCTCCGGCAGCGCCGAGTACAACGCGGTGGCGGCGGCCTGGTCCGCGGTCAACGTCAACTAGCGAGTGACGGACGCGGCGGCCCCCGGCGGGAAGACCACGCCGGGGGCCGCCCTACGCTTGGGGCCCATGTCCTTCACGTACGAGGAAGTCGGCGCGACCCGCACGGCCGGCCACTGCCCCGAGGGCTTCCGTCCGCTGCACCTGCGCACGCGGATCGGCGAGGGCGAGGAGGTGTTCCGCCGGGCCTCCGAGGCCCTCCTGACCTGGGAGCTGCACCGTGCGATGGGCGTCGGCGTCCTGACCGGCCAGGACAGGGCGGCCCCCGGGGTCGACGTCACCATCACCCTCGGCGGCGTCATCAAGGCCCCCTGCCGTGTCGTCTGGACGGTCGACGAACCCCGCCGCGCGGGCTGGGCCTACGGCACGCTGCCCGGACACCCCGAGAGCGGCGAGGAGGCGTTCGTGGTCCACCGCACCGGCGACGGCACGGTCTGGCTGACCATCACGGCCTTCAGCCGCCCGGCCAAGTGGTACACGAAGGCGGGCGGCCCGGCGACGCGCGGATTGCAGCACGCGTACGCGCGGCGCTGCGGAGCGGTGTTGCGGCGGCTGTGCGCGGGCCTGTCCGAGGACTGACCCCGAGCGCCCCGCCACCGCGTGCGCCGCCGCGCCGGACCCGTCAGCGCATCAGCACGCCGGCCGCCTCCGCAATCTCCTCCGCCGGCAGCGTCACCAGCCCCAGCTCCGCACCGCCCGCCAGCAGCCGGTGCGCGGGCAGGATCCGGACGGTGCAGCCGAACGGGCCGGTGCGGTCCAGGGACAGCGGTCCCTCGTAGGCCCAGCGGCCCTCCGGATCCGGGCCACCCGCCGGTTTCAGCGCGGTCGCCGTGGCGTCAGCGATGCGGTCCTCCGTGTCGACGCGCCCCGACACCGCCTGGACCTCCACGTCGTCGGGGGCCAGGTCGCCCAGGCCGACACGGACCCGCAGCGAGAGCGTCGTGCCCAGTTCCGCCGTGGCCGCGACCGTCGACGTCTCGACGTGGTCGACGGTGACGGCCGGCCAGGCCGCCCGCACCCGCGCCTTCCAGGCCGCCAGCTCACGCGCGGCGTCCGGCGTCATCGCACGGTGGGCGTGCGCCGCCGGGGTGTACAGACGCTCCACGTACTCGCGCACCATCCGCCCCGCCAGCACCTTGGGGCCGAGGTGCATGAGGGTCTGCCGGACCATCTCGATCCAGCGGTCCGGCAGCCCGCCCTGGCCCCGCTCGTAGAAGCGCGGCGCCACCCGCTGCTCCAGCAGGTCGTACAGGGCCGCCGCCTCCAGGTCGTCGCGCCGGTCCTCGTCGGTCCCCGTGCCGTCGGCGGTGGGGATCGCCCAGCCGAAGTCCGGCTGGAACCACTCGTCCCACCAGCCGTCCAGCACCGACAGGTTGAGCCCGCCGTTGAGCGCCGCCTTCATGCCGCTGGTCCCGCACGCCTCCAGCGGGCGCAGCGGGTTGTTCAGCCACACGTCGCAGCCCGGGTAGAGCTTCTGCGCCATCGCCATGCCGTAGTCCGGGAGGAACACGATCCGGTGGCGCACGCGCGGGTCGTCGGCGAACCGGACCAGCTCCTGGATCAGCCGCTTCCCGCTGTCGTCCGCCGGGTGCGCCTTGCCCGCCACCACGATCTGCACCGGGCGCCGCGGGTGCAGCAGCAGTTCCATCAGCCGGTCCCGGTCCCGCAGCATCAGCGTCAGCCGCTTGTACGACGGCACCCGACGGGCGAAGCCGATCGTCAGCACGTCGGGATCCAGCACCCCGTCGATCCAGCCGAGTTCGGCCGTCCCCGCGCCGCGCTGCCGCCAGGACGCCTGCAGCCGCTCCCGCACCTCCAGCACCAGTTGCTCGCGCAGCACCCGGCGCAGGTCCCAGATCTCCTGATCGGCGATCTCCGCGATCGCGTCCCAGCGTTCCGGCCCGCCGACCGTCATGGCGTCCTCGGTGCGCTCCGCGCCGATCTGCCGCGCGCCCAGCCGGAACACCTCCGGCGCCACCCAGGTCGGCGCGTGCACCCCGTTCGTCACGGAGGTGATCGGCACCTCTTCGGGGTCGAAACCCGGCCACAGGCCCGCGAACATCTCCCGGCTGACATGGCCGTGCAGCAGGGACACCCCATTGGCGTGCCGGCCGAGCCGGAGACCCATCACCGCCATGTTGAAGAGGTTCGGTTCGCCACCCGGGTACGTCTCCATCCCGAGCCGCAGGATCTGCTCCACCTCGATCCGGGGGAGCTCCCCGTCCGGACCGAAGTGGCGGGCCACCAGCTCCCGGTCGAAGCGGTCGATGCCCGCCGGGACGGGCGTGTGCGTGGTGAAGACCGTGCCGGCCCGCACCGCCTCCAGGGCCGAGTCGAAGTCCAGTCCGGCATCGTGCAGTTCGGCGATCCGCTCCAGGCCGAGAAAGCCCGCGTGCCCCTCGTTGGTGTGGAACACCTCGGGCTCGGCGTGCCCGGTCAGCCGGCAATAAGCGCGTACCGCGCGCACCCCGCCGATGCCGAGCAGCATCTCCTGCAGCAGCCGGTGCTCGCTGCCGCCTCCGTACAGCCGGTCGGTGACACCTCGCTCGCCGAGGTCGTTCTCCTCCACGTCCGAGTCGAGCAGCAGCAGCGGCACCCGGCCCACCTGGGCGAGCCAGATGCGGGCCCGGAGCCGGCGTCCGCCGGGCAGCGCCAGGAAGACCCGGGCGACGGTGCCGTCGGGCTCGCGCAGGAGCACCAGGGGCAGTTCGTGCGGGTCGAGCACCGGATAGTGCTCCTGCTGCCAGCCGTCCCGTGAGAGGGTCTGCCGGAAGTAGCCGTGCCGGTACAGCAGTCCCACGCCGATCAGCGGAACGCCCAGGTCGCTGGCCGTCTTCAGGTGGTCGCCGGCGAGGATGCCGAGGCCGCCGGAGTACTGGGGCAGTGCGGCCGTGATGCCGAACTCGGGCGAGAAGTAGGCGATGGCGGCGGGAAGATCCAAGCGGGGCGCGTGGGACTGGTACCAGCGGTCGCCGTTCAGGTAGTCGCCCAGATCGCCTGCGGCCGCGGCAAGGCGGCGCAGGAAGCGGCGGTCCCCGGCCAGCTCCGCGAGGCGGGCGGGCGCGACGTCCCCGAGCAGCCGCACCGGGTCACCTCCGGACGCGGCCCATCGCTCGGGGTCGACGGACTGGAGGAGATCACGGGTCTCCGCATGCCACGACCAGCGCAGATTGCGCGCCAGATCGCTCAGCGGGTAAAGGGCTTCGGGGAGGACGGGACGTACGGTGAACCTGCGGATTGCCTTCACGAATTCCACCTTCACGGGGGACGTACGCGGCATGTCATCCCCGACGGTAGCGGCGCGGGCCGCCGCAGGGCGACGGCGCGTTGGGGCGGCCGCACCCCGGTCTGCCGCCCCCGGACCCCGCTCGGACCCCGCTCGGCCCGGCGGCCTCGTCCGCCGGCACCGGACGGGGCGGCCGGCTTCGCCGCGAACCGTGCGGAAAGCGGCGCAGCCTTTCACCACTCCACCCCTGGCCGATATGGCCGATTCCGCGGCCCTGGGCGGCCTTGTGCCGTTTCGCACCGCACGACAGGCTACCGACTGTGGCCATCGGTGGACGGCCGCGCGCACCGGAGGCCGGGCCGTCGCGCACCGCGTCGAGGAGGGAACCCGAGTCATGGCACGGAGGAGGAACGCGCGTCCGCGCCGGAGGGGCGCCCTCACCGCGGCCGCCGCCGTCGTGGCGCTGTCGGCCGTCGCCCCGCCCGCGCAGGCGGCCCCGGAAGGCACGGTCCTCGGCGCCGGGACCTCCGGCGCCGTCGGCGGGAGCTACATCGTGACGCTCAGGGCGGGAGCCGGGGCGCCGTCGGCCGTCCGCAAGGACATCGCCGAGCGGTACGGGGTCACCATCAGCCGCACCTACGAAACGGCGCTCCACGGGTACGCGGTGACGGCCGGCGGACGGCAGGCGCGGCGCCTCGCGGCGGACCCCCGGGTGGCCTCGGTCGTCCAGGACACCCGGGTCTGGCTCGACCGCGTCCAGAAGAACCCGCCCTCGTGGGGCCTGGACCGCATCGACCAGGCTGAGCCGTCTCTCGACGGGGGCTACACCTGGCCCGATCCCGCGGGCGCCGGCGTGACGGTGTACGTCATCGACACCGGCATCCGCATCTCGCACAAGGACTTCGGCGGCCGGGCGAGCTACGGCTGGGACTTCGTCGACGGCGACCGCACGGCCGCCGACGCCAACGGGCACGGCACGCATGTGGCCGGGACCGTCGCGGGCAGCGGGTACGGGGTCGCCAAGAAGGCGAAGGTCGTCGCCGTACGCGTCCTCGACAAGGCCGGCGCCGGCACGACCGCACAGGTCATCGCGGGGATCGACTGGGTGACCAGGCACGCCAGGAGACCCGCGGTGGCGAACCTGAGCCTGAACGGCCCGGCGAACGCCCAGTTGGACGCGGCCGTGCGGGCCTCCATCGCCTCCGGTGTGACCTACGTGGTCGCCGCCGGCAACGACGGGCGCCCGGCCGGTGCGTACTCCCCGGCCCACGTCGCACAGGCCGTCACGGTCGGCGCCAGCGACCGGAAGGACGCCCGGGCGGGGTTCTCCAACTGGGGCCCGAGCCTGGACCTGTTCGCGCCCGGCGTGTCGATCACCTCCGACGCGTATACGAGCGACACCGGCACGGCCACCCTCTCCGGCACGTCGATGGCGGCCCCGCACGTCGCCGGCGCGGCCGCGCTCTATCTGGCGGGCCGTCCCCGGGCCACTCCGGCGCAGGTGAGCCGGGCGCTCGTCCGACAGGCGGTCTCCGGCAGGATCACGCGAGCGGGACCCGGCTCACCGGACAGACTGCTGCGGGTCATCCGCCGCTGACCGTGGTTCACCGAGCACGCGTAGGCTTGCCGGCCCTCGCCCCCGGGCGGGGCCGGCCCCTTTCGTTTGTCCGGATACGGCCGGACGTGAACGTAGACATACGCGCGAGTAGTTAACAAAGTGCCGGAATGCCCACCCGCACCTGGTGGGAAGGCTCCTCCGGTAACCCCGCTGGCCCGCCTTCCGACACCCTCAACCGTCCACCATCGTTGACGCGGACAGGAGCGGTCATGCCCCCGACGCACCACTCGCCTGCACCTACGGCCCCCGGAACCGCCCCATCCCCACTGCGGAAAGCGGATCCCCCCGCCCCGCGGACACCCCCCGCGGGCCCGAGGCGCACGCCGGCCGCACGGGACACCGGACCATCCCTGGGGCGCATCCCCGTCCTGGACGTGCGCCCCCTCGTCCACGAGGGCCGCCGGCCGGCCAAGGCGGTGGTGGGCGAGGAGTTCGAGATCTCCGCCACGGTCTTCCGCGAGGGCCACGACGCCGTCGCCGCCAACGTCGTCCTCACGGACCCCGAGGGCCGCCCCGGCCCGTGGACGCCGATGCGCGAACTGGCACCCGGCACCGACCGCTGGGGCGCCACCGTCTCCGTGCCGGCCGAGGGCCACTGGACCTACACCGTGGAGGGGTGGAGCGATCCGGTCACCACCTGGCGGGGGCAGGCCACGATCAAGA
>NZ_JBHUDX010000096.1:56398-57571 GCF_042678285.1 Streptomyces caeni | reverse complement strand
CGCGTGCCGGCCGGCAGCGCGTGCGGGCCCTGCCTCACAGGGCCCGCAGGCCGTTGATCACGTCACGCAGAATGCTCTCGTCCACCAACTCGGCGGGCGGCACGGGACGTGACACATGGACCAGTTCACCGTCCACGAGGTCGCCGATGAGGACACGCACCACGCCGATGGGGAGATCGAGTTCGGAGGCGAGTTCGGCGACCGACTGGGGCGTGTCACGGCACAGTTCGACGATGTCCTCGTGTTCCGGGGACAGCGACGGATCCGTCTCGGGACCGTCCGTCCGGGACTGCGCGACGACCACGGCGATCAGGTCGAGACGGTACTGGGCCGCATGGCTGGTGCGGCCGCGCGTCATGGCGTACGGGCGCACCACAGGTCCGGCCTCGTCGTCGAACCAGTGGCTGTTCGCCTGACCCTCTCCGCTCATACCATCCCACTACCCACCCGAGGAAAGATCGGTGCGCGGAGCGGACCCCAGATGTACACCGACCCGCTTCACCAGGAGCGTCATCTCGTACGCCACCTGTCCGATGTCGGAGTCGGCGTCCGCCAGGACGGCGAGGCAGCTGCCGTCGCCGGCGGCCGTGACGAACAGGAACGCCGCGTCGAGTTCGACGATGGTCTGGCGGACGCCCCCGGCGTCGAAGTGCCGGCCGACGCCCTTGGCGAGGCTGTGGAATCCGGAGGCGACCGCGGCGAGGTGCTCGCTGTCCTCCCGGCTCAGCTCGTCGGAGACCCCCGTGGGCAGGCCGTCGCCGGAGAGCACGAGCGCCTTGCGGATGCTGGCGACGCGCTCCACCAGATCGTCGAGGAGCCAGTTCAGCCCTCCCGACTCGTTGCCGGTCACGGTGGGCCCTGCGGCCTTCGGTGCGGTCATCGACCGTCCCCCTTTGTCGTTCCTCGTGCTGAGCCGTCCCGGGCCTGGTCGCCCTCGGCGTTCTCCTCGCGGCCGCGCTCCCATCCCCGCTGGAGCGCGGCAAAACGGCTGCGGACCTCGTCGGCGTCGCGCTCGGCGGAACCCGCGCCGTCCGCGGTGCGGGACCGCTCGCGCTCGCCACGCCGGTCAGGGCCCTCCTTCAACTGCGGGGCCAGACTCGCCTGCCGCACCCGGCGGGGCAGGGCGTCCGCGCCCGAGTCCGCCGCTTCGGCCTCGCCGTCCCGCTGCGCCGC
>NZ_JBHUDX010000096.1:20158-56355 GCF_042678285.1 Streptomyces caeni | reverse complement strand
CCGCTGGGGCAGAGCCGGGGCCCCGGCCCGGTCACCCTTCGAATGTGCCGCCCCTCGTGCGGGTTCCCCGGAGTGGCCGGAAGGGCGCCTGGCCTTCTGAATCCCCGTCATGGTCCCGTCCGGCGGATCCGTCTTCTCGCCGGCTCCGGAACGGCCCGGTCCCGTGGCCGGGACCGGGCGGCCGTGGGAGCTGACGAGCTTGGGGGGGCGGCGCCGCGGCAGCGGAACCGGGGCACCCGGGTGGTCGCCGTCGCCGGGGCCGGCCGGTTCACGACGGCGGTCGCGCGCCGGCTCCTGGCGGTCGCCCGGCACTTCGGCGAGGGAGCGCCAGGGACGGAACAGGCCGCCGCGTCCGCTGTCCTCGCCGCCGAGCGCGCCGGGGAAGTCGTCGAGCGCGTCCAGGCCGACCGGTGCCTCCAGTTCGACCGGCCCGTCCAGGATCGACGCCGGAATGCCGGGGAGCTTCACGGGCGCGTGGGACAGCGCGGAGGCGCGGTCCTCCCCGGTGCCGCTCTCCTTCCCGGGCAGCGCCCGGTCCAGGCGGAAGCCGATCCCGTTGGTGTCCGGGACGTCGTCGGTCAGCAGCGCGTCGGGGATGAAGACGACGGCTGTGGTGCCGCCGTACGGGGACGGCTGCAGGGAGACGCGGACGTTCTGCCGCTGGGCGAGCCGGCTGACCACGAACAGGCCGAGCCGGTCGGTGTCGGAGAGTTCGAACTCGGGCGTCTCGGCGAGCCGCAGATTGGCGTCAAGGAGCGCCTCGGCCGCCATGCCGAGGCCCCGGTCGTGAATCTCCAGGGTGAAACCGTTGGCGACGCGTTCGCCGAGGACCTGTACGGCGGTGTGCGGCGGCGAGAACACCGTGGCGTTCTCCAGGAGTTCGGCCACCAGATGGGTGAGATCGGCGACCGCGGGCCCGGTGACGGCGACGCGGGGCAGTCTGCGCACCTCGATGCGCTCGTAGTCCTCGACCTCGGCGACGGCGGCGCGCACCACGTCCATGAGCTGGACGGGCTTGCGCCACTGCCGGGAGGGCGCGGCGCCGGAGAGGATGACCAGGCCCTCGGCGTGGCGGCGCATGCGCGTGGTGAGGTGGTCGAGGCGGAAGAGGTCGGCGAGTTCTCCGGTGTCCTCGGTCCTGCGTTCCATGGTGTCGAGCAGGGTGAGCTGTTTGTGCAGCAGCACCTGGCTGCGGCGGGCGAGGTTCACGAAGACCTCGGAGACACCGGCACGCAGTTCGGCCTGCTTGACGGCGGCCTCGACGGCGGCACGCTGAAGGGTGTTGAGGGCCTGCCCGACCTCGCCGATCTCGTTCTTGTCGTACTCCAGGCGCGGCACCTCGGTCTCGACGTCGACCTGTTCGCCCGCCGAGAGACGGCGCATCACACTGGGCAGCCGCACCCCTGACGCCTCGTGGGCCTCCAGGCGCAGCCGGCGCAGATCGCGGATGAGGCCGCGGCCGATACGCACCGACATGATCACCGAGATCAGCAGGGCGACGAGGCCCAGGACGCCGGCGACGGCCGCCTTGACGATGACGTCGAGGGCGAGAGGGCGGACGCGGTCCTGGTAGCGGTCGCCCGCTTCGGTGCTCATCCTGTCGAGCCGGTCGAGGACGTGGCCGGCGGCCTCGTCCCAGGTCGCGGCGGTCACGCCGTGCGGGGTGCCGGGGGTCTGGTGGATGACGGTCTGTTCGGCCACGCGCAGGGGCGCGGTGTCGGCGTTCGTCCAGTAGCGCTGGAAGCGTCCGCTCTCCGAGCCGGGCAGCAGCGACAGGCCGACGTCGTACAGCACGGCGCGCTGGGCGACGAGGTCGGAGACGTCGCGGATGTCGTCGCGGGTGATCCGGCCGGCGACGAGCGCGGAGCCCAGGAGGGCGTCCTCACGGGAGAGCAGTTCGCGGGCCCGGGAGACGCCGACGAGCGCGCGGCCCTGCTTGTCCATCTCCACGTTGTCGAGGACCTGCAGGTTGGCCAGGAGCGTGAAGCAGGGGTCGATCAGCCGGTTGTAGAGGTCGAGTGCCTGGGAGCGGTTGACGGTGCCGTCCTCGACGCTGCGGCGCAGCGACCGGATGCCGTCGAGGGCGTCCAGGATCGAGGTGAGGTGCTCGGCGGTGCCCTGCCCCATGTCCTCGTGCAGGTCCTCGTCCCCGCTGTTGCGGCGGAGCCCGGCCACGGTCTTGTCGGTGGCGGCGCGGCTGCGCCGGAGCGCGGTGAGTGAGGCGGCGGCACGCGGGTCCGCGAGATAGACGAGGGTCTGGCGGCGCTCCGCCTGCAGGACGCGGACGGTGTCCTCGGTGGGGTAGCCGACCCTTTCGACGACGTACGAGACGTTGAACAGCGCCTGGGCCTCACGGCCGGTGAGCACCGTGGCGAAGGCCCAGATGGCGGTCAGGGACAGCAGCGGCACGAGAAGCAGCGCCACGATCTTCCGGCGGATCGACTTCCCGCGAAAGCGCATGGCCTCCCCCAGCTCGCCCCCCTCTGGCCCAAGGGGTACACATGTGCGTCAACAAACGGCGTGAGCCTACTACCGACACACAGCTATCTCGAAGGACCGACGGGGCGCACCGCCTCATGAACAACGAACAGGACATGGGTAGTTGTCCCGTCATTGCGGGAGATTGCCTCCCGGACGGGCGTTCTGCGCAGGAGGCCGTGCGTCCGGGAGCACGAGCCGGTTGGCCGGAAGTTTTCGGCCGCCGGGAATCTTCGCGGATCGCCGATCGTCTTCCTCTACGGGTATTGAGGCCCAATCGGCCACATGCGTCGCAAGCGGCACCCGGACGGCGTGAATCAGCGCAAGCCGGGCAGCCAATGGGGAGCCGGGGCCGGGCGGCACCGGGACGAGCGGTCGCGAGCGGTGGGGAGTGACGGATCGATGGGCACGGCGCAGCGGCGCGGGACGCCGGGGACGGACGGGGAGCGGCAGGAGGCGCCGAACCACCGGCCGTTGTGGGTCGAGGAGCCCGCACGCCGGCGGCGGCTGCCGGATCCGGTGCGGACGGCGGCGGTACGGGCGGTGCTCATCATCGCGGTCACGCTGATCCAGGCGGTGATCGCCTTCCTGTGCACGATGGCCGGCTCGTGGCTGGCGTTCCCGATGGTGCTGAGCAGCGTCGCCAGCACGGTGGTGGCGACATGGGGCGCGCTCGACGTCTGGGTGACGCGCCAGGTGTGGAAGCAGCGGCATGGCGTGGTGTCCGCCCCGAGCAGCACGGCCCGTTCGCTGCGCCGCGAGCGCCGCGCGGCCCGCCGCCGGGCGCGGGCGGCCCAACGGGCGCAGCAGCGCATACGCAGGCAGGGCGGGACGGGCCAGCTGTCTCATCCGTGAGCACAGGGCCGGGCCGGTCACCGGGCCGTGGGGGAAGTCGGCGCATCCGGCCCGGGCGGCCGGTGAGTTCGGCCGGCCGGAGCAGGAGCCGATCGGCCCCCGCCGGGAACCGGACACCTCCGCACCATGATGTTCCGCACAGCGCACGAGTTGTCGCTGTGCGGAACAGAAGTGGGCCGGCGCACTCCGCTGCACGCCACCTCCAGTGGCAAGGTGCTGCTCGCCCACCTGCCGCCCACACCGCGCGAAGGTCTGCCGGCCCGCCCCCTTCCGCACTTCACCGAGCGCACGATCACCCGCGCGGGCGCCCTGCGTGCCGAAGCGGAGGCGGTGGTCGGGCAGGGTTGCGCCCTCACGGCCGGGGAGCCGGAACCGGGCCCGGCGGCCGTGGCCGCCCCGGTCCGCGCCCACGACGGCAAGGTGATCGCCGCCATCAGCGTGTCGGGACCGGTGTACCGGCTGACCGCGGACCGCTTGCCCGAGTCCGCCGAGCGGACGGTGGCCGCCGGAGCCGAGCTCTCACGCCGGATGGGCTACGGGTGCTGAGGCGCGGCGTCACGGCTGCGCGGGCCGTTTGAACATCCGTGTCGCCGTGATCTCGCTGTGCACCGCTTCCCCGGCCTGGAGCTGCTGCGGCAGTCCCGGCCGCAGGTGCTCCTCCACCCGGATGTACTTCAGCCCGGCCCTCAGGTCGGCGTCGTTGCGCAGCCGGATGACCAGGGGGAACTCGGCGAGCGCCGTGGTGTCGAACAGACCCGTCGTGTAGAGGAGCTGGACTCCGAGCGCGTCCGAGACGGCCCGTTGGAGCTCCAGCAGGTACGTCGCGTTCGCCCGCCCGATGGGGTTGTCCAGGAACAGCGTGCCCGCGTGGCGGTGCCTGTCGCGGCCGCGGTCGTTGGAACGCAGCGCGGCCATCGTGCAGTACAACGCGATGGCGGCGGTCAGCAGCTGCCCGCCCGAGAACACGTCGCCCATCTGCCCGACCGGCACCCGCTCGGCGCGCAGCACGGCGTCCGGCTTGAGGATCTCGACGGCGACCCCCTTGGGCCGCAGCGCCGCTCCGACGCCCCGCAGAAGCAGCGACATACCGTCGCGGCGCAGATCGGAGTTCTTCTTGACGGCCGCGCGGGTCGCGTCGTCGATGACCTCGCCGAGCCGTTCGGTGAGCGTGGCCGGGTCGGGCTCCTCGAAGCGGATGCGCAGGAACTCCTGCCCGGACCATTCGCCCAGCCCTTCGGGGAGCCGGGACAGCCGCTGCGCCGACCGCAGCGTGGCCAGGGACGACTCGACCAGCCCGCGCAGCCGGTCCACGATCGAGTCCCGGTTGCGTTCCAGCTGGGCCAGCTCGTCGGTGAGAACTCTCAGGCGGGGTGCGAAGGCATCCGCCCACCGCTGTGCGTGCTCCGGCAGCGCGGACGCGGGCAGTTCACGGATCTGCTGGCGGGCGGGGGTGCGGACCTGCTCGTACCGGGTGGAGTTGGCGTGCCGGACGAGCACGTCGCTCGCCTCGCGCACGGCCGCCTCGGCGGCGGACAGATCCGCGGCGCAGCCGCGCAGCGACCGGCGGGTCTCGGCGGCGGCCCGGCGCGCCTCCTCCAGGGTGCCGAGATAGGGGTCCGGCTCGTCCCGCTCCTCGTCGTGGGCGTGCTCGCGCAACAGGTCACGGAGCATCGCAGCGACCTCCTCGAAGCCGCCCACCGCGTCCTCGGCGGCCCGGTGGGCGGCGAGAAGCTCGGCATGGGCCTCGCGGGTCCGGCTCAGTGCCTCGGTGCGGGCGGCCAGTTCGCCGGTCGCCGTGCGCAGCAGCGCCTGGGCGTGCTCGGCGTCCCGCGGGACCAGCTCCCCGGGCAGCTCGGTGTGGGCCTCACCGTTCTCGGGGGCGTGCCGCTCGGCCTCGCCGCGCAGCCGGCCGAGTTGCTCGCTCGCCGTGGACATGCGGGTCTCCAGGAGCTGCACCAGTTCCTCGGCGCGAGAGGCGGCGGCCTGCCGGGACGGCCCGTCGGAGCCGTCCGGGGACTGAAGGAGCTGCTCGGCGCGCGAGCGCACCTTGTTGCTGAGCCGGTCCAGCTCGGCGAGGGCGGCGGACTCGTCGCTCTCGGCCCGCGCCTGCTCGGCCCGCAGGTCGGCCCCGACGCCGACCTTCTCGTACACCTGGGAGGCGGCGCGGTATGCCTCCCGGAGGGCGGGCAGGGACCCCGTCGGCGCATGCGCGTCGTCCTCCGGTACGTCATCGGGGGCGCCCGCGATCTCGGCGCGCTCGGCGCGTAGCGCACGCGCCGTGCGGCGGGCGTCGTCGGCGGCGCGCTGCGCGGCGCGACGGTCCTCGTCGGCGGCGCGGGCACGCTCCAGACAGGACTGGGCACGGGCCTCCGACTCGACCGCGTCGTCGGCGAGTTCGCGTAGTTTGACCTGCCAGCCCGCGCGTTCACGCAGCCGGAAGGCGAGTCCGGCGAGCGCGTCGGCGGCGCGCCGGGCCCTCTGGGCGGCCTCCTGCCGCTCGTCGCGCACGTGTGCCGCCTCGGCGGCGGCCTCGTCGGCCTCGGCACGGGCGGTGCGCGCCTCGGCCAGTTCGGCCTCGGCCTCCTCGGCGAAGGCGCGCGCGTCCCGGGCGGTACGGGCCAGTTCGGCGAGCCGGCCTGCCGGGCAGCCGGTACGCCACGACGCGAGGCGGGCCGCGAGCTCGCGGTCCTTTCCGAGCCGGGCCGCGAGCACCCGGATCTCCTCGTCGCGTTCCGTGGCCCGCGCGCGAAGCGCCTGCCGCTCCTCGTCGGCGGCGTGCTCGTCGTGCATGGCCGGGTTCGGCGGCACGAGGAACACATCGCCGGCGCCGCCGTCCCCGTCGAGAGCCGGGGTGGGGGCGAGCAGCGCCGCGGCCGTGCCGACGGCGACGGCGGAGCGTGGCAGCAGGGCCGCGTCGCTCAGCGCCTCACGGGCCCGGGCGTGCGAGTGCGGGTCGGTGATGATCACGCCGTCGACCAGTTCGGGACGGGCGGCCAGCACACGCGCGTGGTCGGCCGGATCGACGGCCTGGGCGAGGTACCGCCAGCCCGGTAGGGCCGGGATGCCGTGCTCGCCCAGGAGCTCCACGGTCGCCAGGACGTCCGGCCCGGGCGGCAGCAGCCCCCCGTCACCGAGCGCGCCGAGAATGCGGGCGTCGTCGGCCGCGGCGGTCCGCAGCTCGAAGAGCTGGCGCTCGGCCGAGGAGACGGAGTGGTCGAGCAGCTCACGCAGTTCGTCCGCGAAGCCGTCCAGGTCCTCGGGGCCGAAAGGGGCTTCTTGCCCGGCCGGCGCCCCGGCCGGGCTGGTGTCCTCCTCACGCCGTGGTCCGGGGACCCAAACGCGTGCACCTGTGCCGGACACGCCGAGCAGTTCCGCCAGTCGCTCCTCCGCCGCCAGCACCTGAGCGGTGCGTCGCTCCGCCTCGTAGGCCCGCTCGGCGGCCGTGGCCGCGTCCGCCGCGCGGGCCGCGGTCAGTTCCGCGCGGGTTTCGGTGGACGCCGCCTCGCGCGCGTGCTCGGACGCCCGGCGGGATGCCTCGCGTGCGGTGTCCCAGGCCGCGACGGCCGTCTTCTCGGCGTCGCTGGCGGCGAGCGCGGCGCGCGCCGGGTCGGCGTCCGGTGTGCTGTCGTCCAGCCAGCCCGCGCGCACCGCCTCGGCGGTCTCCTGCTCGACCTCGGTGAGCCGCTGGCGCAGATGCCCGGCCTCGCTGCGGGCGCGCTGCGCCTCGGTGGCCGCGGAGGTCGAGTCCCGGTGGGCAAACTCGCCGGCCTCCTGGAGCGCGGCGGAGCGCTCCTCCTCCTCGTTGGCCAGCGACTCGGCGCTCTCTGCGGCCGCGTGCAGGGCCCGTACGAGATCGACGGCGGCCTTGGCGCGAGCGGCCAGCGCGGGTGCGGCGTCCCGCTCGGCCTCGCGGATCGCGGCGGCCACACGCGCGGAGCGGTCGGCGGCGGCGCGATGGCGGAGCACGGCCTCGGCGGCCTGCCAGGCGGAGTACAGCTGGCGCGCGTCGGCGAGTTCGCGCTTCTGCGCCGCGGCGGCCTTCTCCGCGCCGGCGAGGGCCAGCGAGGCGTGCCGGTAGGCCAGTTCGGCCGCGATCAGCGCGCCGCGCTCACGGGCGCCCTCGGCCTCGGTGACCGCGTGGGCGGCGGCGGTCACCCGCTGGGCCAGGTCGGCGGCGCGCAGCCGTTCCCGTACGGCGCGGGCGGAGAGCCGACGTGCCAGCGTGCGGGTGCGCCGCTCGGCGCCCGCGTGGATGTCGCGCGCCCGCGCACGTGTCCCGGCGGCGTCGACGATGCGTCCCAGCAGGTCCACCGACCCGGCGGTGAAGTCGCGTTCGGCGATCAGCTCGGCGCGCCGTCCCAGCTTGTTGCCGAACCCGCTGACCAGGTCGGCCAGTCCGTCGGTGTCCCGGGTGTCGGTCACCGCCCGCAGCAGCAGGTCCGTGAAGTCGGAGTCCTTCTTGACCGCGAACAGGCCCGCGGCCTCGCCCTCGTCGGCGTTCATCTCGCGCTGGTAGCGGAAGAGTTCGGGGTCCAGGCCGAGGTCGGTCAGATGCTCGTTCCAGCGGTCGTGGATCTCCTCCCAGTGCACCTCCAGATGCGGATACGTCTTGCCCGCCTCCGTCAGGGCGTCCCGGAAGCCCTTCATCGTGCGGCGGCGCCCCTGCGCCCCGGACGCGCCCTCCACGGGCTGCCGTACGGCGGTGGACTCGGCGACGGGCAGGTTGTCGAGGCTGAGCCCGGGGCCCGGCCGGAAGGAGTACCACGCCTCGGCGAACTTCCGCGGGTCGCTGGAGACCTGGCGCCCGCGCCACTCGCTCACCTTGCCGACCACGACGCACTCGCCGGTCAGCGTGTGCTGCCACTCCAGCGCCACATGACCGCAGTCGTCGGCGAGCAGGAACTTGCGCAGGACACCCGAGCTGGCTCCGCCGAGCGTGTTGCGGTGACCGGGCAGCATCACCGAGAAGATCAGCTTGAGCAGGACGGACTTGCCGCCGCCGTTCTCCAGGAAGAGCACGCCCGCGGGGGCGGGCCGGCGCGGCGGGCCGGCGGGCTCCTCCTCGAAGAACTCCGCCTGGACGGGCGCGGGATCGGGCACCGGATCGCCCACACCCCGCAGGTCCAGCACGGTGTCGGCATAGCGCGCACCGGCCGGTCCGATGGAGTAGAGGCGGACCCGGGACAGCTCGTACATGGCGGGGGACTCTCGTCGTCGGTCGTGCTCGGTCTTCGAAGAACGCGGAGCGTCAGGAGTGGAAGGGCAGTCCGGCGTCCACCGCCGGCTCCAGGTCGTCGGTGTCCCCGGGGGGCAGCAGGGTGGCCGTGCCGCCGGTCACCGGGACGACGCCCAGGTCGACGAGCTCGGACAAGGCGGCGCTGCCCGCCATGTCGCGCACCTGGAGCTGGTAGCGGGCCGTCGTGCGGTAGGTACCGCCGTTCTCGTCGCCCGTGCGCTGCAGGAACCCGGAGTCCGTGAGGAAGGCGACGGCCTTGCCGACGATGCCGGTGGTCGAACCGGCCAGTCTGCGCGCGTCCTTGGTGGCGCCGGTGGCGCTGCGTCTGGCCCAGATGCGCCAGGCCGCCTCGAGGCCCGGCGCGTCGGTCGCCGGGTCGGTGTTCTCGCCCTGCTCCTCGGCCCGCTCCTCCAGGCGCCGGCAGGCCTGGCGCACGAAGGCGTCGACGCCGTGGACGGTGACCCGGCCGATGTAGCCGTCGTCGGCCAGGTCCTCGGGGCGCGGGAAGGCCAGGGCGGCGACCGCGAGATGTGCGAGCCCGTGCAGGAAGCGGTCGCCGGAGTCGGCCGAGGTACGGCGCGCGTACTCGCTCATGCGGACGGCGAAGACGGAGTCCTCCGCGGCGGTCACGGCCATGCCCGCACGCGGGGACACCTCCAGGACCACAAGACCGAGCCCGGTGGCGACGGCGTCGGCGAGCCGCGCGAACGGCGGGTCCTCGCGGTAGCGGCGCAGCAGCTCGGCGTACTCCTGGTCGCGCGCGGGCTGCAGCCTGGGCTGCAGCCCGAAGGCGACGAGCCGTGCCGCGTCGGCTGCGTCGGCGGGGGTGACGGCGGTGCTCACCGGCGGGGCGGCGGCCTCCGGCTCGCTCCACTCGACGGGCTCGGTCACGGTCGGGGCTCCTTGCTGCGCTGGTACTCGTCCCTGCTCATGCCGCCTCTGTCCGGTCCGCGGCCATACCCGCCGCATCCAGCAGAGCGGTGCCGACGATGAGGTCGGCGCCGCCGAACTCGGGGTCGTCGAGCTCTGTGCCGTCGTCCACCGCGAACAGCAGCTTCTCCTCGCCCTGCCGGTAGGCCGTGCCGACCGGCGGGCTGGCCGCGTGCACGGCCAGCAGGGCGACCAGGTAGGGCAGGTCGGGGTCCTGGCGGCGTGCGTCCGCGAGCAGCCCGGACAGCCGGCGCGGGGCGTCCGCCGGCAGGTCGAGCAGCTCCAGGGCCGCGGCCAGCTGCTCCTCGCTGAAGCGGCTGTCGTCCGGCGTGGCGACCAGATCCGGCTCGGGCATCTCGGCCCCGAGGTGCTCGCGCTCCACCGGAGGGGTCAGCAGCAGGTCGACGAGGTCCCCGATCCGCACCGACGCCGGCGTGCGCAGCCCCGTCCCATGGGCGAAGAAGGCGTCGGTGACGCGGATCGCCCCTTCCAGCGGGAGCGGCAGCAGTGGTGCGAGGAGGTGCCCGTACAGGTCCGTCCCCGACGTGGTCATCGGCGTGGCGAACGCCTGCCGGTCCTGCTCGGCGCGGAAGAGCGGCCCAGCCTCCAGGAGGCGGGACTGCAGTTGTGTGTGCCGGCGGATGCAGTCCTTGACGATGTCGACGAGTTCGGCGGCGCGCCGCTTCTGCTCGGGGTCCTCCGATTCGTCGCGGGCCTTGCGGATGTTGGTGAGGATCGCGTTCTCGTGGCGGTAGCGGTCGGCGACGTGGTCGAGGGCCTCGGTGATCATGTCCGGCACCGCGTTCAGCCAGTCCACCGCTCGGACGTTGCGCCGGGTGGCCTCCAGTGCCCTGCGCAGCGTCTCCGAGTACTGCACGGTGCGGTAGCGTGCCTGCTCCGCGGCGAGCTGGGCGTCGGCGAGGCGGCCGCGGCTGATCAGCACCTCCAGCTTGACCTCGGCGGCGATCTGGGCGCTGGTGACGTCCGTGTCGAGGGCTCCGACGAGGACGTTGACCGCTTCGTCCGTGGTGCGCAGGTAGACGCCTCCGCCGTATCCCGGGACTTCTTCGATCAGCTTGAAGTCGTAGTCACGGCGGACATAGGTGCCGTCCGGCGCGAAGGTGCCGTACACGGCGCGGAAGCCGCGGTCGACGCTGCCGACGTTGACCAGGTTCTCCAGGACCCAGCGGGCCACGCGCTCGTGCTCGGCGGCGGGGCGCTGCGGGGCCTGGGCGGCGATGCGGGGGATGAGCCGGGCGACTATCTGGTCGTGGTCGGCGCCCGTGTCGAAGTCCATGTTCAGCGTGACCAGGTCGATGGCGGCGAGGGCGACCTCCGCCATCCCGTACACCGAGTACTCGCCGGCGAGGTTGGCCTTGCGCGCGTCCAGGTCGTGCAGCGGCGCGGTGCAGGCGAGCGCGCGCAGCCGCCGCGCCAGCCCCTCGTCGGCGGCCGGGCCCGAAGCCGGGCGCGGCCCCGCGCTGAGCTGGGGCGGAACACGGTCCGTCGAAGCAGGCGAAGTCACGGTGCACAGATTAGGTCCTCGGTCCGACAACGGCCCAAACGACGCAGACGCGCCCGCCGTCCGGACCCCGCACCGCTCAGCCGGCGCCCTGTCCCGTGTCGGCCACGCGGCGCCCGTAGACCGCGACGAGGCCGTCCCGTGAGTCGTCGAGGTAGACCGCGAGCAGTTCCTCGGCCCGGTCGCGCTCGCCCGACCGCAGGGCTTCGAGGATCTGCCGGTTGCGCGCGAGATACGGCTGGTGCAGCCGCCTCGGGTCGTCCACGACGTGGAAGGCGAGGCGAAGTTCGGCGAAGACGCTGCGCATCAGCTCGTCCGTGCGTTCGCTGCCCGCGAGCGCCACCAGTTCCCGGTGGAAGTGGATGTTGGCCGTGCCCAGTTCTTTCCAGTCACCTTCGCGCGTCGCGCGCTCCCCCTCCGCGACGGCCTCGGCCAGGCCGTCGAGGGCGTACGGCGGCTCGCCGAGACCCCGTACCACGGCGCACTCGACGAGGGCGCGGGTGCGGTAGATGTCCTCGACGTCCTCGACGGTCAGCACCCGCACGAAGACGCCCCGGTTGAGTTCGTGGACGAGCAGCCGCTCGTGCGTGAGCAGCCGGAACGCCTCGCGGAGCGTGTTGCGGGAGACGCCGAGGGCGCCGCCGATGCTGTCCTCCGACAGCCGGGTGCCGGGCGGGAAGTACCCCTCGGCGATACGGCTCCTGAGGATGTCCGAGACCCGCTCGGCGGTGCTGGTGCGGCCCAGCAGGGCGCGGTCGTCGGCCAGTCCCGTCAGCTGCTCCGTCATGCCCGGAATTCAATCGCAGATACGAGAACGAAACAACACGGGTATTGAAGGATCGTTCAACGATCCTCTACTTTGCTGCGCACGGCACCGCTCCGCTCCCACCGCGGCGCCGGAACGTCCGCACGGCACGGCTCGATCCCCGGCACCCTCCGTCCCTCATCTGCGAGGTGCACATGAGCTCGACCCGTCCATCGCAGGCCCGCGACTCCGGCACCCGGCCGGGAACGGACGAACGCGCCGCCGTCGGCGGCGCGTTGGGCTGGCTGCGGGCCCTGGGCCCGCGCGGCCGCCGCGCCTTCGCGGGCGCCTTCGGCGGCTATGCCCTGGACTCGTACGACTACTTCACCCTGCCGCTGAGCATGGTCGCGCTCGCGGCGTACTTCGGACTGAACAGCGGACAGACCGGGCTCTTCACCACGGTCACCCTGGTCGTCTCAGCGGTGGGCGGCGCCGTCGCCGGCGTGGTCGCCGACCGCGTCGGGCGGGTCAGGGCCCTGATGATCACCGTGATCACGTACGCCGTCTTCACGGTCGCCTGCGGCTTCGCGCCCACCTACGGGACCCTGCTGGTCTTCCGCGCCCTCCAGGGCCTCGGCTTCGGCGGTGAATGGGCGGTCGGCGCGATACTGGTCGCCGAGTACGCGAGCGCCAGGCACCGGGGCCGTACGCTCGGCGCGATCCAGAGTTCCTGGGCCGTGGGCTGGGCCCTGGCCGTCGTCGTCTACACCCTGATCTTCTCCTTCGCGGGCGACGACATGGCCTGGCGCGTGATGTTCTGGACCGGCGCGCTGCCCGCGCTGCTGGTGATCTGGGTGCGCCGCCGGGTGCACGACGCCCCGGAGGCGGCGGCCCGGCGCGAACGGAGCGCCCGGAAGGGCTCCTTCACAACCATCTTCAAGCCTGGCACGGTTGAGGGGCCCGGCCTGCTGCGCACCACGGTCTTCGCCGGACTGCTCTCCACCGGTGTCCAGGGCGGCTACTACACGCTCGCGACCTGGGTGCCCACCTATCTGAAGACGGAGCGCGGCCTCTCCGTCGTCAACACCGGTTCCTATCTGACGTTCCTGATCTCCGGAGCCTTCATCGGCTACCTGACCGGCGGCCACCTCACCGACCGGCTGGGCCGCAAGCGCAACATCTGGCTCTTCGCCCTGCTCTCGGCGATCTGCATCCTGGCCTACGCGAACATCCCCAGCGGCGCCAACACCCTTGTGCTGGTGCTCGGTTTCCCCCTCGGGTTCTGCATGTCGGCGATCTTCAGCGGCTTCGGGTCCTACCTGAGCGAGCTGTACCCGGCCGAGGTGCGGGGCACGGGGCAGGGCTTCACCTACAACACGGGACGCGCCGTGGGCGCCGCCTTCCCGACCCTGGTGGGCTTCCTGGCCGACGGCTGGGGCGTGGGCGGTGCGCTGGTCTTCGGCGCGATCGAGTACGGCCTGGCGGCGCTGGCCCTGCTGGGGCTGCCGGAGACGCGCGGTGAGGAGCTGCGGTGAACCGCATGGACGACCGCCCCCTGGCCCTCGTCGACGAGCACGCGCACACGTGGAGCCCGGCCCAGGCCCGGGCCCGCTTCCGCAAGGGGCTCGCCGGCCCCACGGCCGGAATCGCGGCGGGCCACACCCAGGCCAACCTCATCTCGGTCCCCGAGTCCTGGGCGTACGACATGCTGCTGTTCTGCGCACGCAACCCGAAGCCGTGCCCGCTCCTCGACGTCACGGACGCCGGCTCGTGGACGACGGTCCTCGCCGACGGCGCCGACCTGCGCACCGACCTGCCGCGCTACCGGGTGTGGCAGGACGGCGAGGTGGTGGACGAGCCGACGGACGTGCTCGCCCACTGGCGCGAGGACCTGGTGTCCTTCCTCATCGGCTGCAGCTTCACCTTCGAGTGGGCCCTCACCGGGGCGGGCGTGCCCCTGCGCCACGTCGAGCAGGGCCGCAACGTCCCGATGTACGTGACCAGCCGCCAGTGCCGTCCGGCGGGACGGCTGCACGGCCCGATGGTGGTGTCCATGCGCCCGGTTCCGCCCGAGCACCTGGGAGCCGCGATCCGGGAGAGCAGTCTCCTGCCGGCGGTGCACGGCAGCCCCGTACACTGCGGCGATCCCTCGGGCCTCGGCGTCGACGACCTCGGCCGGCCCGACTTCGGCGACCCGGTGGACGCCGCGCCGGACGACATCCCGGTGTTCTGGGCCTGCGGAGTGACCCCGGGGGCCGCGGTGATGGCCTCGCGCCCGCCGTTCGCCATCACCCACGCGCCGGGACAGATGTTCATCACCGACGCCCGCGACGAGAAGTACCGCGTCGTGTGACGCCGGACGACCAGGAGGGACCATGATCGATCTGAACGCCGACCTCGGCGAGGGCTTCGGCCGCTGGCGGCTCACCGACGACGAACGGCTGCTGTCCGTCGTCACGAGCGCCAATGTCGCCTGCGGCTTCCACGCCGGGGACGCGGCCACCATGCGACGGGTCTGCGAGCTGGCGGCCGAGCGCGGCGTACGGATCGGCGCCCAGGTCTCCTACCACGACCTGGCCGGCTTCGGGCGGCGCGCGATGGAGGTGCCGCCCGAGGAACTGGCCGCCGAGGTCGCGTACCAGATCGGTGCGCTGGAGGTCTTCGCCCGCGCGGCCGGCTCCCGGGTGTCGTACGTGAAGCCGCACGGCGCGCTCTACAACCGGGTGGTCCACGACGAGCGGCAGGCCGAGGCGGTCGTCGACGGCGTGCTCCTCGCCGGCGCCTCGCTGCCCGTGCTCGGACTGCCCGGATCACGGTTCCTGGAGGTGGCCGAGAAGGCCGGGCTCCCGGTCGTCACGGAGGCGTTCGCGGACCGCGCCTACACCGAGGAGGGCACGCTCGTGCCACGCGGCCGGGACGGCGCGCTGGTCACCGACCCCGAAACGGTCGTGGAGCGCTCGGTCGCTCTCGCCCGCTTCGGAGTCGTCCCCGCGGACTCCGGGCGGGACATCCCCGTCCGGGCCCGCTCCCTGTGCCTGCACGGCGACACTCCCGGCGCGGTCGACCTGGCCCGCCGGGTGCGCGGCGCCCTGGAGTCCTCCGGAATCCGCGTGGGGGCCTTCGCATGAGGGTGCTGCCCGTCGGCGAGGAGGCCCTGCTCCTCGAACTCCCCTCCGGCGACAAGGCCCAGGCCCTGCACGCCGAGCTGCTGCGCCGCCGGGCGGCGGGCGAGCTGGCGGTGCGCGAGATCGTCCCCGCGGCCCGTACGGTCCTCCTCGACGGTCTCACCGAACCCGCCCGGCTCGCAGCCCACCTCACCGGCTGGGAGATCCCGCCGCTCCCCCGGCGCGCCCAGGAGGCGATCGAGATCCCCGTACGGTACGACGGTCCCGACCTGCCGGACGTGGCCGCCCTGTGGGGCGTACCGCGGGACGAGGTGGCGCGGATCCACGCGGCGGCCGGGTTCCGGGTCGCGTTCTGCGGTTTCGCGCCCGGCTTCGGCTATCTCACCGGCCTGCCGGAGCGCTACGCCGTGCCCCGCCGGGCCACCCCGCGCACCACCGTCCCCGCCGGCTCGGTGGCGCTCGCCGGACCGTACACCGGCGTGTATCCACGCTCGTCGCCAGGCGGCTGGCAGCTCATCGGCACGACCGACACGGTCCTGTGGGACGACGCGCGGACCCCGGCCGCGTTGCTCGCCCCGGGCGCCCTCGTCCGCTTCGTCCCGGTGGGGCCGGGATGACGGACCGCGCGCTCGCCGTCGTACGGGCGGGGGCGCTGACCACCGTGCAGGACCTGGGACGGCCCGGCCACGCCCACCTCGGGGTGCCGCGCTCCGGCGCCCTCGACGCGCCCGCCGCGGCGCTCGTCAACCGGCTGGTCGGCAATCCGCCGGAGGCGGCCGTGCTGGAGAGCACGCTGAACGGCTGCACCCTGCGGCCGCGTTCCGCGGTCACCGTCGCGGTCGGCGGCGCCCCCTGCCCGGTCACCGTGGACGGGCGGCCCGCACCCTGGGGAGCACCGGTGCTCGTCCCGGGCGGGGCGGTGCTCGACCTCGGGCCCGCGCGTCGCGGAGTCCGCAGTTACCTCGGTGTCTCGGGCGGGGTGGCCGTGGAGCCGGTGCTCGGCAGCCGTTCCACGGATCTGCTCTCCGGGCTCGGCCCGCCGCCGCTGACGGACGGTGCCGTGCTGCCCCTGGGGGTGCCTGCCGGATCCCACGCGCGGGTGGACGCCGCTCCGCAGCCGGGGCCGCCGGGCGAGCTGGTGCTGCGGGTGACGCTGGGGCCCCGCGACGACTGGTTCACGGCGGACGCGGTCCGCACGCTCGTCACGGGCGCGTACCGCGTGTCCTCCGCGAGCAACCGCATCGGCCTGCGCACGGAGGGCCCCGCCCTGGAGCGGGCCCGGCCGGGCGAACTCCCCAGCGAGGGCATGGTGCTGGGGGCGGTCCAGGTGCCGCCCGACGGCAGACCGGTCGTGTTCCTGGCCGACCATCCGACCACCGGGGGGTACCCGGTGATCGCGGTCGTCCGGGCCACCGACCTCGCGGCCGCCGCCCAGGCGCCCCCGGGCACCCCTGTCCGCTTCACGGCCGTGGGCCGCCGGTAGCCGTCCGGCTCACGCCGCGTCGGGCCGCTCCGCCACCGACAGCGCGGCCAGCGCGGACGTCACCGCGTGGGAGGCACTCAGGTCCAGCCGGGCGCTGGTCCCCCTGGCCCGGTGGCGCACCTCGGCCGCGGCCAGGGTGAGCAGCTGCGGCAGCAGATCGGTGCACCGCCGCGCCACCCAGCCGGTGCCGGCGGTGGCCAGCCACCACAGGCCGGCCGAGCGGCTGGGCGGGGGGAGTCCAGGCTCGGCGCAGGGCGCGGTGCCGGTCGCGAGGCCCGCCCCGGCGAGCAGGGTGTGGAACCGGAGCGCGAGCTGCCGGTGCCCGCTCTCCCCCGGATGCAGCCGGTCCGCGCTCCACATGGCGCGGTCGGCGATCCAGGCGCCTTCCGCGGCGTGCAGGTGCAGGGCCCCGTAGCGCTCGGACAGCGCGTGCACGACCGTGTTCACGGCCCGCTGACGCCGGGCGAGCGGACGCGCCAGCGCCCCCGGCAGGCGGAGCATCGACCCCGGGTCGGGCAGACAGGCCGTCAGCAGCACGGCGCCCTGGGCGCGGAAGGCGGCGTACACCGTGTCGAGGCGGGCGGCGACGGCGTGGATGTCGAAGGTGCAGCGCAGGGTGTCGTTGACACCGATGACGACGGAGACGACGTCCGGGCGCAGGGCGAGCGCGGCCGGAGTCTGCCGCTCCAGGACGTCCCGGGTCTGGGCGCCGCTGACGCCGAGGTTGGTGAACTGCGTGGGGACGTCCGCGGGGGCGAGCCCCTCGGCGAGGAGCGCGGCCCACCCCCGCCAGGTGCCCCCGACCGGGTCGCCCACGCCTTCGGTCAGCGAGTCGCCGAGCGCGACGAACCGCAGGGGCCTCATCGGAGGCCCTCCCTGACAGCGTCACCCACACATGCGCCCCCAGCCGCCGGCGGCACGGCACCTGGAGGCGTGACGCCCGACGGCACGACACTCGGCGCCGCGCCCCTCGGCGGCACGACAGCCGACGGCGTGGCACTCGGCGGCGCGTCGTGTGCCGCCAGGAACGCGTCCACCGCGGTTCGCCACCCGAAGCACTCGGCACGCGCGCGGGCCGTCTCCCGGCGCTCGCGCGCGGGCCGCCGCAGAAGCAGCTCGACCGCGTCCGCGAAGGCGTCGCCGTCGTCCGCCGCGGTCGCCCCGGCCGCGCCGATCACCTCGGGCAGCGCGGAGGATGCGCTGGCCACCACGGGCGTGCCGCAGGCCATCGCCTCCAGGGCGGCCAGCCCGAACGTCTCGGCGGGCCCGGGGGCCAGGCACACGTCGGCCGACGCCTGCAGCGCGCCGAGCAGGTCCCGGTCGCCGACGTGACCGAGGAAGGTGACGGGCAGGCCCCGCTCTCGCGCCCGCTGTTCGAGCCGGGGCCGCAGCGGCCCGTCCCCGGCGACGACCAGCACGGCGCGCCGCCCGTGCCGTAGCAGCGCCTCCAGGGTGTCCAGGGCCGTACCGGGCCGCTTCTCCACGGAGAGGCGGGAACACATGACCAGCAGCGTCCCGGCCCCGCGCGTGTACCCGTCGCGCAGTCCCGGATCCCGCAGCCCGGGATGCCGCTGCTCCAGGTCGACGCCCAGCGGGGCCCGTACGACGTTGCGCGCCCCGATCCGCACGAACTCCCGCTCGGCGAACTCGGTGGTGCACACGACGCGCGCGTAGGTGTGTGCCGTCCGGGTGTTGAGGGCGTCGGCGGCGCGCCGGGAGAGGTTCTCGGACAGGCCCCAGGTGCGCAGCACACCGTCGGCGGTCTCGTGGGAGACCATGACGGCGGGGACGCGGGCGCGCCGCGCCCACTTCCCGGTCCAGCGCAGCGTCGTCCGGTCGGAGACCTCCAGGCGGTCGGGTCCCAGCTCTTCCAGGAGGGCGGCGACACGCCGCTTGTCCACGAGGACGCGGTAGCCGCCGGTGCCCGGCAGCAGGGGGCCGGGCAGGGTGATGACGCGCCCCTGTTCGGTCTCCCGGTCGGTGTGGCGCTCGCCGGGCACGACGAGCACCGGCTCGTGGCCGGCCTCCTTGAATCCCTTGCCCAGCTCGCGCAGTGCCGTGCGCAGTCCGCCGGAAGCGGGCGCGACGAAGTTGGCGAGCCGCACGATCCGCAGCCGGCCGGCGGTGCGCCCGGTGGCGAAGCCCGCGGCGTCGGGGCCGTACGCCGGCATCACACCGCCACCGCCGTCCTGCGCGCCGCGAGCACATCCGTGTAGTGGTCGATGAGCTGGTCCCCGACGGCCGCCCAGGTACGGCCCTCGACGGTGGCGCGCCCGGTCGCCCCGTAGGCCGCGCGCAGCGCCGGGTCGGCGGCCAGGGCGCGCACCGCGTCCCGCACCGCGGCCGGGTCGCCCGGCGGCACGAGCAGCCCGGTGCGCCCGTGGTCCACCAGGTCGAGGGGGCCGCCCGCGGCGGGCGCGACGACCGGCAGGCCGCAGGCCATGGCCTCCTGCACGGTCTGGCAGAACGTCTCGAAGGGGCCGGTGTGCACGAAGACGTCCAGCGAGGCGAAGATCCGGGCGAGTTCGTCGCCGGTGCGGCGGCCGAGAAAGGCGGCCCCGGGCAGGGCGCCCCGCAGGCTGGTCTCGCTCGGCCCGTCGCCCACGACGACGACGCGCACGCCGTCCAGGCCACAGACGCCGGCGAGGAGTTCGACGTGCTTCTCGGGGGCGAGCCGGCCGACGTAGCCCACGATCAGCTCACCGTTCGGGGCGAGGTGGCGGCGCAGCGACTCGTCCCGCAGGGCGGGGCGGAAGCGGACGGTGTCGACGCCGCGCGGCCACAGCCGCACCCGGGGCACGCCGTGTGCCTCCAGGTCGCGCAGGGCCGCGCTGGAGGGCGCGAGGGTGCGGTCGGCGGCCGCGTGCACGGAGCGGATGCGCCGCCAGGCCGCCGCCTCGCCTGCGCCCATGTAGGTACGGGCGTATCCGGCCAGATCGGTCTGGTAGACGGCGACGGCCGGTATGCCGAGCCGGGCGGCGGCCGACATGCCACGGACGCCGAGGATGAAGGGGCTGGCCAGGTGCACGATGTCGGCGCGGTGTTCGCCGACGGCCGCGGCGACGCGCCGGCTGGGGAGGGCGACGCGCACCTGGGGGTAGCCGGGGAGCGGAAGGGAGGGGACGCGGACGACGGGGCACGGCGCGAGGGCGTCGGGCCCGGGCCCGGCCGGCGGGGCCGCCGCCTGGTCGGGCGCAGCCGGGAACCTGGGGGAGGCCGGGGCGACGACGAGAGGGGCGTGACCGCGATCGACGAGGTGCCGGGCGGTCTGGAGCGCGCAGTGGGCCACGCCGTTCACATCGGGGGGAAAGGATTCGGTCACGATGACGACACGCATACCCGTGTTCTCGCCGTACCGGACGTGGGCGCGTCAACGTCGATCTTTCCGGCCGGGGAACGTCCCATGAGCGTTGAACTGCGCGGCCGCACAGGCAGGCCCGCGTCCACACGTTCCTGACTCCCGGGTCACCCCGCGTTCACACGGCCGGCGTGTCGGGCCCGATCCGGCTGCGTACGGCTGTCTGGACCTCGGCCTCCTCGGCCGGGTCCGCGGCGAGCCGACGCAGTCGCTCGACGACGCGGGTGTCCCCGGTCTCGGCGTGCCGTGCGGCGATCTCGCGGGTGGATTCCTCGCAGTCCCAGAGGCATTCGACGGCGAATCCGGAGGGGAAGGAGGGGTCGGTGGCGGCCAGGGCGCGGGCGGCGCGGCCACGGAGATGGGATGAGGCGGTCTCACGGTAGATGTGGCGCAGAACCGGTGCGGCGCAGGCGATGCCGAGCCGTCCCGTGCCGTCCACGAGGGTCCACAGGGTCGGCGCGTCGGGGCCCTCGCCCCGTACCGCCTCCCGCAGCGCGGCGAGCACCAGGTCGCTGTCCTGGGCGCCGCCCCGGCAGGCGAGCATGCGCCCGGCGGCGGCCCCCAGGGCGTCGGGCCGGCGGGCCCAGCCGCGCGCCCGGTCGACGGCCGCGACGCTGCGCATGCGTTCGAAGGCGTCCACGGCCGCGTCGACGACGGGTGCGGATCCGGTGGACACCGCGCCCTCGATGAGGTCGAGGGCGTCGGGGTCGTTGCCGTCGGCCAGGAAGCGCAGGGCGGTACAGCGGGCTCCGTCACTGCCGAAGCGGGCGGCCTCGATGATCTGCGGCCGGTCCTCTGGGCCGGCGACGGCGGTGAGGCAGCGGGCGGCGGGCACGTGGAGCGCGGCGCCGCGCTCGAGGCCCTGCTGGGCCCAGTCGAAGACGGCCTGCACGCTCCACCCGGGCCTGGGTCCGTGCGATCGCAGCTGCCGCTGCCACCGGTCGAAGCTGCCTGTCTCCTGGGCGGCGCGCACGCGGGTGGCGACGGATGCGCGGGGGTCGTCGGCCCACAGCCGCCAGGGCCGTGGTTCGAAGGCGTCCCGCACGGCGACGGCGAGCTCGGCCTCCCCTTCGGCGTCGGAGGGGAAGCGGGCCAGGACAGGCACGGCGAGGGCGCGCAGCCCCGCGTCGTCGTCGCGCAGCGCCAGCTCGTCCAGGGCCCAGGCCCAGTTGGTGCCGACGGCCGCGTACCTGCGCAGCAGTTCGAGCGCGTCGTGCCTGCCGTACGAGGCGAGGTGCCCGAGGACCGCGAGGGCGAGCCCGGTGCGGCACTCGTCGGTGTCGAGGACGTCCTCGGCGCCGAAGAGGTGCGCCTCGATCTTGTCCAGCTCGCCGTGGAGATCGAGATAGAGCCGGGCGTAGTACAGGGAGCGGTTCTCCACCTGCCAGTCGTGGCGGGGATCGCGCAGCACGCAGTGGTTGAGGGCCGCGAGCGCCTCGGCGCGCGGTGCGGTGAGTGCGTGCAGCGTCCCGTCGCCGCGCCCCCTCTGGAGGAGGCCGAGCAGTGTTCCGCTGGGCGCTATGACCGGTTCGAACATGGGAAACAGCCTCACATCAAGCGTCGACACGACCGGGGGACACGGATTACCTGGCCGCGTGACAACACGTCGGGGCGCCCGCCGTCTCTTGCTTGCTGTAGACCATCTTCCTCTGCCTCTCGTCGGTGGCCCCGCGGGCCGCATCACGGTCCGCGCGGTGCGGCAACACCTGCCCAGCCATCGCGTCCGTGAACCACGACGTCATGATGACTCGGCGTCTTACGCTGCCGCGACCTTATTTCGGGCGGCCCTGCACCGCTTCCGCCGTTGTCGGTGTTTTCGCCGGTCAGAACGCTCGCATCAGTGTTCGCCGAACAGTTCGAGCAGATCCGTCCTGCCGAACATCCGTGCGGTATCCACGGCCGAGGGCATGCCCGCGGCCGGATCGGCGCCGCCCTCCAGCAGGGCCCGGATGACCTCCGGCTCTCCCTTGAAGACCGCGCCGGCGAGCGGTGTCTGGCCCTGGTCGTTGGCCCGGTCGGCGGCCGCGCCGCGTTCCAGGAGGGCGCGGACGGCGTCGGCGTGGCCGTGGTAGGCGGCGAGCATCACGAGGGAGTCCCCGCGATCGTTGGTGAGGTTGGCCGGCACGCCGGCGTCGACGTAGGCGATGAGCGTCTCGGTCTCGCCCCGGCGCGCCAGATCGAAGATCTTGGTGGCCAGCTCCACGACCTCGGGGTCGGGGGCTTCACTCATCGGCCGGACCGCCTCTCACTGCGACTGCTGGGGACTGCGGGAGCGCACGACGGCGCGCGGGGCGGTCGTACGTGTGTTCGCACGGCGGCGAGCGGTGACGCCGTACGGGTGAATCGCCAGCGTACTGGCTTCCACGGGCACATCAGCCGCACCGCGCGCGGCAAGGATCACAGGTGCGCCACACGAGCGCAACGGACCCGCACGGGAGCGCAGGACGACCCCGCCGCCCGGGGGAAATCGAGTGAATTTCACCCAGTTGCACCTTTTATCGTATGGATACATTCTGTGAGCCTGGAAGGACTCATGGTGACCGTCCCCACGAACCAGGAGAGAGAAAATGCCAGTTCTGAACATGTCGGGCGTTCTTGTCCTCGGCGTCGTCGTCGTCCTGTTGTCCCGCAAGCACGGGCTCAAGGGTTCGCACGCGACGGTCTGCGCCCTCTTCGGCTTCTACCTGTCCAGCACCGCCGTCGCCCCTGGTATCAAGGCCGGTGGCGCGAGCCTCGCGGGCCTCCTGGGCGGGCTCAACTTCTGACCCGTCCGCTCCGCCCGCAGCACCAGGAGACACACCTTGACCCCCCGCCCCCTCCCCCGCATCCTGAGCACCGGCAGCGCCCAGATCGCCCGCAGCCGGCAGCTGGCCCGGACGGCGGCCCACGGCGCCACCGATGTCCTCCAGCCGGTGCTCACGGTCACGCGCGGACTGCGCCTGCTGGCGGAAGCCGGGCGGCGTACGTGGGCCGACACGCCGAAGGACAGGCGGGGACCCCTCCTCTTCCTGGTCGCCTCGGTGCTCCTGGTCGTGGCCCTGGTGCCCTACGGGCCGCTGCTCGCCGGCATCGCTCTCATGGCGGCCGCGGCCTGGAAGGGCCGCGGCCGGCGACAGCCGGCGCCCAAGGGCCCGGACGAATCGCAGACCAAGCGTCTGCGCTCGCTGTACGAGGCCCTCGTGCCGTACTTCTCGACCGCCGAGGACCCGGCTCCGCTGTACGCCCACGGCGGGGACTGGACCCGCGCCTTCCCGTCGTACGACTTCGACGAGAGCGGCCGTGTCTGCCGCCTCCTCATCCGCTACCCGGCGTACTTCACGGACGGCGAGGCCGAGGCGCGGGCCCGGATCGAGCACCTCCTGCACGCCAAGTCCGGCCGCGGCCGGGAGTACCACTTCGGCTGGGACGAGGAGGGCAACCAGCTCACGCTCACCGTGCTGCCGCCGCTGCCCACCGACATCGCCGCACAGCGCTTCGTGACCTCACCGGGCGAGACCGTGCTCGGCTTCACCGATCCGACCGTCGTGCGGCGCACGCTCCCCCTCACGCACGGCGAGGAGCAGCGCGATGTGCCTCCCGTGGTGTGGCGCACCGGCCCGCGCTCCACCGAGCCGCACCTGCTGATCGTCGGCGGACCCGGCAGCGGTACGACGACGCTGGTGCGCTCCATCGCCCTCCAAGCGCTGCAGCACGGCGATGTCCTGGTCGTCGAGGGCGGCGGCGCCGGCGAGTACGCGTTCCTCACGGGCCGGGACGGCGTGCTGGCCGTGGAATCCGAGCCCGCGGGGGCCGTCGCGAGCCTGGAGTGGGCGACCCGCGAGACCGAGCGGCGGCTGATCGCGGCCCATCGCACACGCCAGGCGGGGCAGCCTCCTCCGGACGACGTCAGGCGCCCGCTGTGGATCCTGCTGGACCGGCCGGGCGCGCTCGGGCACCTGGCGGCGGCCGACGGCCGCGAGGATCCCCAGGCGCTGCTGCAGGTGCCCCTGCGGCACGGGCGCACCGCGAACGTCACGGTCGTGGTCGCCGAGCAGTTCGACGGCCTGGACGGCCTGTCCCCCGCGGTCCGGCAGTACACCCGCGCGCGTGTGGTGCTCGGCGCGGCGTCCCCGGACGAGCTGGAGGCCGTGCTCGGGGCCCCGCCGCACACCACGCCCGCCCAGGACATCCCGCCCGGCCGAGGCTACGCCCGCCTGGGCTCGGGCCCGGTCCACCGTCTGCAGGTGCCGGCCACCCCGGACCCGTACGACGACGCGACCAGCGACCACCACCGGCGGGCGGTGCTGGATCTGCTGCCGCGGCGCAGCTCGCCCGTCGAGGCGGTGGCGGCGGCGCCGGCTGGGGACGGCTGAGTCAGGCGACGAAGGTGCGCGGCGCCTCGGCCGGCCCGGACGCGCCCGTCTCCACCAGACGCACCGCGGCCGCCAGGCGCGTGGCCGCCTCCTCCGCCACCGCGCCGCCCACCGTGAACGGCAGCCGCACATATCCCTCGAAGGCACCGTCCACACCGAAGCGCGGCCCTGACGGCACACGGACACCGATCCGCTCCCCCGCCTCCGCGAGACGGGAACCCGACAGCCCGCCGGTGCGCACCCACAGCGTCAGGCCGCCCTGCGGCACCGAGAACTCCCACGTCGGCAGCGCGGCGCGCACGGCCGCGACCAGCGCGTCCCGGTTCTCCCGGGCCTGCGTGCGCCGCAGGTCCACCGCCTGTTCCCAGCCTCCCGTGTTCAGCAGCCAGTTCACGGCGAGCTGTTCCACCACCGGGGTGCCCAGGTCGGCGTAGGCGCGGGCAGCGACCAGGCTGCGGATCACATCGGGGGCGGCGCGCACCCAGCCGATGCGCATGCCCGCCCAGAACGCCTTGCTCGCCGAACCGACCGTGATGACCGTGGAGCCCGCCGGGTCGAAGCCGCACACCGGACGCGGCATCTCCAGTCCCTCCTCCAGGTACAGCTCGCTCATCGTCTCGTCGACGACCAGGACCGTCCCGGCGGAGCGGGCCGCGTCCACCAGGCGGCGGCGCTGGTCCTCGTCGGCCAGCGCGCCCGTCGGGTTGTGGAAGTCCGCGACCACGTAGGCAAGCCGCGGCGCCGCTTCGCGCAGCACCTGGCGCCACCGGTCCAGGTCCCAGCCGCCGAGCCCGTCGGACATGGCCACCGGTACCAGCCGGGCGCCCGCCTCCCGCATCAGCTGGAGGATGTTGGCGTACGACGGCGACTCGACCGCGATGCGTTCGCCGCGCCCGCCGAAGAGGTGGCAGATCGCGTCGATCGCGCCCATGGCGCCCGTGGTCACCATGATCTGCTCGGGCATCGTCGGGATGCCCCGCGCCGTGTAGCGGTCGGCGAGCATGGAGCGCAGCGCGGGCAGGCCCGCCGGGTAGTCGCCGTGCGTGTGCGCGTACGGCGGCAGTTCCTCCAGAGCACCCTGCACGGAGCGGGTGAGCCAGGGCTCGGGTGCGGGCAGCGCCGCGCAGCCCAGGTCGATCATCGAACCGAGTGCCTCCGGCGGGAGGGGTTCGAGCCCGCGTGCCGGGAGCGGGTTCCCGGCCGGCACCGCGGTCCAGCTGCCCGCGCCCCGGCGGGACTCCAGGAACCCCTCGGTGCGCAGGGCCTCGTAGGCGGCCGCGACGGTCGTGCGGCTCACGGACAGGGCGACCGCCAGCTCCCGCTCGGCGGGCAGCCGGGCGGCGACCGGCACGCGGCCCTCCAGGACGAGCAGCCGGATGCCGTCGGCGAGCGCGCGATAGGCGGGTGGGCGGCGGGAGCCCGGGCCGGCGGGACGGTCCTGCTGGGAGCTGAGCAGCCGGGCGAGCTGCGCCGCCCCCACCGCAGAGGTCCACTGCGCCATGATTCCCAGTCCACCTTCCCAGAATTGGCCATGGATGGCTTCTCTTTCCAAGCCACAGAGTGACATGCATCAGTCCAGGACCACCACAGGGGGGCATGTCGTGCTGCCGTTTGACGCGTCCACGCAGAGTCGGCGGCTGGGCCGGCGCCTGTTCCAGCTCTACGCGGGTCTCGTGCTCTACGGTGCGAGCTCCGCCCTCCTGGTGAAGGCGGGTCTGGGTCTGGAGCCATGGAACGTCCTCCACCAGGGCCTCGCCGAACTCACCGGACTGAGCATGGGCGTGGTGCTGACACTCGTGGGCGCGAGCGTGCTGCTGCTGTGGATCCCGCTGCGTCAGCGCCCCGGCCTCGGCACCGTCTCCAACGTCCTCGTGATCGGTGCCGCCATGGACGCCGCCCTGGCCGTCCTGCCCGGCGTCCGCCCCCTGGTCCTGCGGGTGGCCCTGCTCCTGGCGGGCATCGTGCTCAACGGCGTGGCGACCGGCCTCTACATCGCGGCGAACCTCGGCCCCGGCCCGCGCGACGGCCTGATGACCGGGCTGCACCGGCGCACGGGCCGCTCGATCCGGCTGATCCGCACGGCCGTGGAGGTCGCCGTCGTCGCCACCGGCTTCGCCCTCGGCGGCACCGTCGGCACAGGGACCCTGCTGTACGCGCTGTCCATCGGCCCGCTCGCCCAGCTCTTCCTTCGCGTGTTCGCCGTTCCCCCGGCACCGGGACGCAGCAGGGTCGTTGCCGCCGGGAAACCGGAGCAGGCCATACTGCCCCGGTGACCACGCCTGCGCGCCATCCCTATCTCGACCATCCCGGCCCGATCGCCTTCGCCCACCGGGGCGGGGCGGCGGACGGCCTGGAGAACACCGCGGCCCAGTTCCGGCGCGCGGTGGCGGCGGGCTACCGCTATATCGAGACGGACGTGCACGCCACGGCCGACGGAAAGCTGATCGCGTTCCACGACGCGACCCTGGACCGGGTGACCGACGGGGCGGGCCGGATCGCCGACCTGCCCTGGACGGACGTGCGGCACGCGCGCGTGGCGGGCAGCGAACCGGTGCCCCTCTTCGAGGAGCTGCTCGAAGAGTTCCCCGAGGTCCGCTGGAACGTGGACGTCAAGGCGGAGCCCGCGCTGCGTCCCCTGCTCGACCTGGTCGAGCGCGCGAACGCCTGGGGGCGCGTCTGTGTCGGCTCGTTCTCCGAGGCACGTGTGGTGCGCGCCCAGCGGCTGGCCGGACCGCGCCTCGCGACGTCGTACGGCACCCGCGGTGTGCTGGGCCTGCGGTTGCGCTCCTGGGGGATACCGGCGGCGCTGCGCCGCTCGGCGGTCGCCGCCCAGGTCCCCGCGGCCCAGTCGGGCATCCCCGTGGTCGACCACCGCTTCGTGCGCACGGCCCATGCGAGCGGGCTGCAGGTGCACGTGTGGACGGTCAACGAGGCCGATCACATGCACCGGCTCCTGGACCTGGGCGTGGATGGCATCATGACCGATCACATCGACACACTGCGCAAGGTCCTCGAGGACCGGGGCACCTGGCTCTGAACGCCCCGCGCGGTCACGTTCCCCGGGGAAGCGAGGGCGCGGGTGGGTACCGACACCGTGCAGGCGGCGGCCGACGAGACCGCCGAGCGGCGGCGCGAACAGCGCGGCTGGTATTTCTACGACTGGGCGTGCTCCGTCTATTCGACGAGCGTGCTGACCGTGTTCCTCGGTCCCTATCTGACGTCGGTGGCCAAGTCGGCGGCGGACGTGGACGGTTATGTGCATCCGCTGGGGATACCGGTCCGCGCGGGGTCGTTCTTCGCCTACTGCGTCTCCGCCTCGGTCGTCCTGGCGGTGATCGTCATGCCGCTCGCGGGCACGGCGGCCGACCGGAGCGGCCGCAAGAAGCCCCTGCTCGCGCTGAGCGCGTATCTGGGCGCCGCCGCCACCACGGGCATGTTCTTCCTCGACGGCGAGCGCTATCTGCTCGGTGGTCTCCTGCTGATCGTCGCGAACGCGTCGGTGGCCGTCTCGATGGTGATCTACAACTCCTACCTGCCGCAGATCGCCCCGCCCGAGGAGCGCGACGCGGTCTCCTCGCGCGGCTGGGCGTTCGGTTACGCGGCCGGCTCCTCGGTCCTGGTCGCGAACCTGGTCTTGTTCACGGCCCACGACTCCTTCGGGGTGTCGGAGTCGACGGCCGTGCGCATCTGCCTGGCCTCGGCCGGCGTCTGGTGGGGTGCCTTCACCCTCGTACCCCTCAGGCGGCTGCGCGACCGCCGTACGGCGTCCACGCCCCCCGGGGCACCCGCGGTGCACGGCTGGCGGCAGCTGGCGGCCACGGTCCGGGACATGCGCGGCAAGCCCCTGACCCTCGCCTTCCTGCTGGCCTACCTCGTCTACAACGACGGCATCCAGACGGTCATCTCGCAGGCGTCGGTGTACGGCTCCGAGGAGCTGGGCCTGAGCCAGTCCACGCTGATCGCCGCCGTGCTGCTGGTGCAGGTGCTGGCGGTGGGCGGCGCGCTGGGCATGGGCCGGCTGGCCCGGACGTACGGCGCCAAGCGCACCGTCCTCGGCTCGCTCGTCGCCTGGGCCCTGACGCTCGCAGCCGGCTACTTCCTGCCCGCGGGGGCGCCGGTGTGGTTCTTCGTCCTCGCCGCCGGTATCGGGCTGGTCCTGGGGGGCAGCCAGGCCCTGTCGCGCTCCCTCTTCTCCCATCTCGTGCCGCCCGGCAAGGAGGCCGAGTACTTCTCGGCGTACGAGATGAGCGACCGGGGCATGAGCTGGCTGGGGCCGCTGCTGTTCGGGCTCACCTACCAGCTGACCGGGAGCTACCGGGACGCGATCATCTCGCTCGTGGCCTTCTTCGCCATCGGGTTCGCGCTGCTGGCACGGGTCCCGGTGCGGCAGGCGGTGCGCGCCGCGGGGAATCCGGTCCCCGAGACGATTTAACGGCTCGCGGAAAAGGCTGTAGTGTACGCGTTTGGCCTGCCAGGCGTACCGTTACTGCGCGGCAATGACGCTGAAACGCTGGGTGACATCTGCTAGCAGATGTGACAAACCGGGCGCCGGTGGGTACAACAAGGGGCGGCTACGACGGCGACGCATGACCCGGAACGGGACTCGGAACGGGAATCTTTACCGCCGACCGGACGTTGACCGGATGACGACGACAGCGACACCTGTCCTGTGGGCGACAAGCCCGGGAGGCACGATTCATGAGTGAGCGAGCTCTTCGCGGCACGCGCCTCGTGGTGACCAGCTACGAGACGGACCGCGGCATCGACCTGGCCCCGCGCCAGGCCGTGGAGTACGCATGCGAGAAGGGGCACCGCTTCGAGATGCCCTTCTCGGTCGAGGCGGAGATCCCGCCGGAGTGGGAGTGCAAGGTCTGCGGAGCCCAGGCACTTCTGGTGGACGGCGACGGCCCGGAGGAGAAGAAGGCCAAGCCCGCGCGTACGCACTGGGACATGCTGATGGAGCGGCGCACCCGCGAGGAGCTCGAAGAG
Source organism: Streptomyces caeni (assembly GCF_042678285.1). NCBI lineage: Bacteria > Bacillati > Actinomycetota > Actinomycetes > Kitasatosporales > Streptomycetaceae > Streptomyces > Streptomyces caeni. The sequence continues at coordinate 27,282 of NZ_JBHUDX010000096.1, read as the reverse complement.
GTCCTCGCGGAGCGTCTCGCCGTTCTCCGTTCCGGCGCGATGAACATCGCGGTGCATCCGCGGGACAGCCGCAAGTCCGCCTGACCCCGCCGGGGCCGGGCGGGTAATCGCGCCCGCTGCTGTCGGCGCTGCCCTGTCTGCCGCCGCTCAGCGCGTCAGCGGGGGGCGCGGCCCTCGTTCGGTCCCGTCCGTGCCGGGCGCGTCGTCCCTGATGACCTCGCCCTGGACGACCTTGCCGTCGGGACGGTGCATACGGGCCTGCTGAAATGTGCCGGCGAAGCTGCCGAAGGGCGCCTCGCCGAGCTTGCGGTCGATCGTGCGCTCGGCGTACCGGCTCACCGCCTTCTGGACCGGCGGGAGCAGGAGCAGCAGACCCGCCGCGTCGGAGATCAGCCCCGGCAGCATCAGGAGCAGGCCCCCGAGCATCATCAGTCCGTTGCCGCTCCCGCCGCCCGGCGCCGCCTGCGGCTGCCGGGCCTGCAGCGTCTCGCCGAGGCTGCGGAAGGCGCGGCGCCCGGCCCGCTTGACGACCATGGAGCCGAGCAGGAAACCGGCGACCAGCAGCAGGAAGACCGTGACCCCGCCGGCCGCCCCCGCCACCGCCGTGAGCAGCCAGACCTCCAGCACCAGCCACGCCGCGATGCCCAGCGGCAGGAACGTGCGCAGCCGGGAACGCCGCGGCCGAACGGGGTACGGGGAGGTCGGTGCGCCAGTCGTCATGCTCCCAGTGTGCCTGGGCCGGGCTCAGCGCGGGATAAGGGGTGATCAGCCGCTCCCTGTGAGCCCTGGCTCCCCACCCGTGAACCCGAACGAGCGACGGCACGGCGCGGCGTCCGGTTGACGCGGACCGCGGAAGCGCCCCGCGGCCGTCGCCGGCACCTCAGGAGGACTTGCCTCGGCCCGTGACCTTGGCGACGCGCTCCCCCACGCCCCACGCCGTGACCCGCCACAGCGCCTCGACGAGGATGTCCCGGCTCATCTTGGAGTCGCCCAGCTCCCGCTCGACGAAGGTGATGGGCACCTCCACCACGTGGTATCCGGCCTTGACCGCGCGGCGGGCGAGATCGACCTGGAAGCAGTACCCCTGTGAGGCGACCTGGTCGAGGCCGAGGCCCTGGAGGGTCTCGCGGCGGAAGGCGCGGTAGCCGCCGGTGATGTCGCGCAGCGGCAGGTCGAGGGCGAGGCGCGAGTACAGACTGCCGCCGCGGGAGATGAACTCGCGGGTCCTGGGCCAGTTCACGACCCGCCCGCCCGGCACCCAGCGGGAGCCGAGCACCAGGTCGGCGCCCTTGAGCGCGGTCAGCAGGCGCGGCAGTTCCTCGGGCTGGTGGGAGCCGTCGGCGTCCATCTCGACCAGGACGCCGTAGTCGCGCTCCAGGCCCCAGCGGAAGCCCGCCAGGTACGCGGCGCCCAGGCCCTCCTTGCCTCCGCGGTGCAGTACGTGGACGTGGTCATCCTCGGCCGCCAGCTCGTCCGCGAGTTTGCCGGTGCCGTCGGGGCTGTTGTCGTCCGCCACGAGGACGTGCGCCTCGGGCACGGCCGACCGCACCCGGCCGACGATCGCCCTGATGTTCTCGACCTCGTTGTAGGTCGGGATGATCACCAAAGCGGTGCCGAGCGGACCGAACTGCCTCCCCTGGGCTCCTGCCGCGAGGGTCCCGTCGCCGTCGTTCACTGCTGCCCCTTCATGTCCGTACGCAGGGGACCACCTTAGTGGCCACGGCCTGCACCGACGCGACAGCGCGTTTGTACGGTGGTGTCGATTGCACAAGAGTCGGGTAAGAGTGTTTTTTCCGCATTCCCTCATGCTGCGGATGGGGGCCCGGCGCCCTTCGGGCCGACCTGGCACCCGCTGGCTGCGGGTCGACCGAAGGCCGTTGTCTACTGAACGTCCGGGCCCCACCCGGGTCACACCCTGCCGACCGCCCGGAACGTTCGCCTGCCGTGACGCGGGCGCTGAGCCTGGCTCCCAGTGGTGATGCGCCGGTGCGGCACACGACCCCTGACCCAGCGGCGCCGAGGCGACTGCGCGGAGGTTCCCCGGTCGGACGTCCGGTGGTGGACGCGGCCGAACCTACCGGCCCCCCGCGGCTCACTGTCAACAGCCGTTTGATCTGCGGTTCTTCCCCCAATGCCCTGGTCAGGGCGGAGGATACGCAGGTCGCGCGACGGCGTGGTGACGGGCGACCGGCCCCACGCCACCCCGGGAGATCACTCGCCCGGCCGTACGAACACCGTCCTGCCGTGCACCACGGTGCGCAGACAGACCGGCAGCTCGGAACCCGGGGTCAGATCGGGCAGTCCAGGAGTGCCGGACCGGGGGTCGGTCGACCAGCGGGCGACCCGGTCGTCGGGCGCCTGGACGACGAGTCCACCGGTGCGCCACACCGCGTAGTCGGCCGGCGCGCCGGGCACCAGCGCGCCCGCGTCGTCCCGGCCGACGGCCCGCCAGCCACCACGGGTGTGCGCGGTGAACGCGGCCCGCACCGACACCCGGTGCTCGGGGGTGCGGTGGAAGGCCGCCGCGCGGACCGTGCCCCACGGATCCAGGGGCGTGACGGGGCTGTCGGAGCCGAAGGCGAGCGGAACGCCGGCCCGCAGCAGGGCCGCGAACGGGTTCAGCGTGCGTGCCCGCTCGGCGCCGAGACGCTCGGCGTACATGCCGCCCTCGCCGCCCCACAGCGCGTCGAAGGCGGGCTGGACGGACGCGGTCAGGCCGAGCTCGGCGAAGGCCGCGACGGTCTCCGGGGTGAGCATCTCGGCATGCTCCACCCGGTGGCGGGCGGCACGGACGCGGGCGAGGCCGATCTTCTCGGCGGCGGCACGGACGCCTTCCACCACGGTGGTCACGGCGGCGTCGCCGATGGCGTGGAAGCCCGCCTGCAGCCCGGCCTCGGTACAGGCGACCACATGCGCGGTGGCCTCGGCCGCGTCCAGGTACGCGGTTCCGGTGTGCCCGGCGTCGGCATACGGCTGGTGCAGGCAGGCGGTGTGCGAGCCCAGCGCGCCGTCGACGAAGAGGTCCCCCGCGGCGCCGAGCGCGCCCAGGTCCCGGGCCCGGGCGACGCCCCCCTCGCCCCGCTCGGCCCAGTAGCCCACCACGCGGGGCCCCGATTCCTCGGCGGCGAGCCGCAGCAGCGCGGTGAAGTCCCCCTCCGAGGAGATCTCGGGGCCCCCGCACTCGTGGACGGACCCGATGCCGAGGGACGCGGCGTGGGCGAGGGCCGCGCGCTGGGCGGCGGCGCGCTGGGCGGGGCCGATCGCGGCGAAGGCGGCCGCCCGCACGGCGTGGTGCGCGTCGCGGGTGAGCGGCCTGTCCGCCTCGAAGCCCGCCGTGCCCCGCACGTGGGGCACCAGGGCCAGCAGGGCGGTGGTGACGACTGCCGAGTGGACGTCGATCCGGCTGAGGTAGAGCGGGCGGCCACCGGTGACCTCGTCGAGCTCGTCCCGCCGCGGCGCCCGCCGTTCGGGCCAGCGGGCGGCGTCCCAGCCGTGGCCGAGCAGCACCCTGTCGTCCGGGCGGGCCGCCGCGAAGTCGCGGACGAGGGCGAGGGCGGCCGCCAGGGAGGGCGCGCGCGACAGGTCGAGGCCGGTGAGCGCGAGACCCGTGGAGGTGGTGTGCACGTGTGCGTCGGTGAAAGCGGGGGTGACGAGCGCGCCGTGCAGGTCGACGATCTCGTCGACGCCGTCCGCGAAGGCGTCGGCGGCACCTTCGGAGCCGACCCAGGCGACCTGTCCGCGCTCGACGACCATGGCGGTCGCGAAAGGGTCGGCGGGGCTGTGGACTTCTCCTCGGCGCAGCAGGACGGTCTGCGGCGGGGCGGGGCGCTCGTTCATGGGGAACAGTCTCGCGCCTCGCCCCGGCCGGCCGGCACGCAGGTCCGTCAGATGCGGGGCGGCCGTGCCTCGTACGGCGTCGACAGCACGACGGTCGTGCGCGTGGACACCCCGGCGAGCGTCCGCACGCGCGCCAGCAGCTCCTCCAGCTCGTGGGGCGTGGCCACGCGGACCTTGAGGATGTAGTTCTCGTCGCCGGCGACGCTGTGGCACGCCTCGATCTCCGGCACGCCGGCGAGCCGCTCCGCGATGTCGTCGGGGGCGCTGGGATCGAACGGCTTCACAGAGATGAAGGCGGTCATCGGCAGCCCGACGGCCTCCGGGTCGACGACCGCGGCGTACCCGCGGATGACGCCGCGCTGCTCCAGTCGGCGCACCCGCTGGTGCACGGCCGACGTGGACAGGCCCGTGGCCCTGCCCAGGTCGGTGTAGCTCATCCGCCCGTCCTTGACGAGCAGCTGCACGATCTGCCGGTCCAGCTCCTCCATGGCGCTAGAACCTACAGGGCGCTTGATCCCTTCGATACCTCAGCGGAGCAGGTCATACCCGCTTTGTAATGTGGCGGAGGACCGTGTGTGAGCCGTCCGTGGGACAAATCCACCGAGCCCGGCACCTGCGGGCGGCATGTGACGAACGCCACAGTCCGCGGGCGGGGTACGTGATGATCTCGTGATTACCGGCGAGACGGGACGGGAAGTGCTTGCTGTGGTCGAGGCCACAGTGCCTTGTCGGCCCAGCCCGAGGGGGAGAATCCCAATGCAGAGTCTGAAGCGCCCTGGCCGTTCTGCGTCCAAGCGGCAGCGACCCGTCGTCGCACCCGAGCCGGAGGGCGTCGAATCCGACGACGAGTTCGACGCGTACGACACCTTCGAGATGTACCGGGTGATCTGCCCGGACTGCGCGCAGCCCATCGCACTGCTGGCGGACGAGGAGGTCCTGCCCGAGCACGCGCTGTGCGCCTCGCCGTGGAACCCGTTCGGTCTCACGGTCTGCGCCGGCACGGGCCGCGCGGCGGGCGACGCCCGGCCCGCGGATGAGTCCGTGCAGCCGCAGGAGCAGCAGAGGGCCCTTCTGCTGACCCTTCCCCAGGGGCTCGACTGGCGCACGCAGCCGTTCTCCCACGTCGGCGGCCCGGGCTCGCGCCCGATGCGGAGGCCGGCGATCGGGCGCCAGGCCGCCTGACACCTCGCACGCCGCTCTGCGGGCGTCGTCGCCCGCCCTCCCAGCACCTGCCCCCGCGCCACGACCCGCACGCCGTCGTGGCGCACGACCCGTGCGCCCGGATGTCCGCCTGGGACGGGACGGCGGCCCCGCCGTGCGCACACCCGACGGCACGGACACCGCGGACGGCCGGGACACCGTGGACCGCCGGGAAACCGCGGACCGCCGGGACACCATGGACCGCCGGGACACCGTGGACGACGAAGGCGCATCATGCCCCCTACGGGCCCGCCGGGGAACTCACGCTCGATGCCCGGCGCCGGTGACCTGTGCGCCCGCCCGGGCGTTTTCCCGGATATGACCCCTACGTCTTCCGCGGCCGGACCCCGGCGACGGGTGTTCGTTCCGGCACCGGCAGCGGCGCTTCCGCCGCCCCACCCCCAGGACCCGCCCATCTACCGCGCGCTGATGCGGACCTGGGCCGACCGCGGGCGCACGTTGCCGGGGCGCCACGACCCGGAGTGGGTGCGGCTCGCGGCGCCCCCGGCCGGCCCGACCCGGCTCGCCGTGGGCCGGGACTCGTTCAGCGTGACTCGGGACCGGCGAGGTGACGGGCGATGACCATCCGCTGGATCTGATTCGTTCCCTCGACGATCTGCAGCACCTTGGCCTCGCGCATATAGCGCTCGACCGGGAAGTCCGCTGTGTAGCCGTACCCGCCGAGCACCTGGACGGCGTCCGTGGTGACCCTCATCGCCGTGTCGGTGCAGTGCAGCTTGGCCATGGCCGCCTGCTTCGCGAACGGCCGGCCGGCGTCACGCAGCCGCGCCGCCGTCAGGTACAGCGCCCGGCCCGCCTCGATCTGCGTCGCCATGTCGGCGAGTATGAAGCGCAGCCCCTGGAAGTCCGCGATCGGCCGTCCGAACTGCCGCCGCCCGGTGGCGTACACGACTGCCTCGTCGAGCGCCGCCTGCGCCACGCCGATGGCGCAGGCGGCGATGCCCAGGCGCCCGGAGTCGAGCGCGGACAGGGCGATCGCGAAGCCCTGGCCCTCCTCGCCGATGCGGCGCACGTCGGGCACCCGCACCCCGTCGAAGTGGACCTGCGCGGTCGGCGACCCCTTCATGCCCATCTTCTTCTCGGGCGGCGCGCTGCCGAGCCCTTCGGCGTCGCCGGGGACCAGGAAAGCGGTGATCCCTCGCGGGCCCTCCCCGCCGGTGCGCGCCATCACGGTGTAGAAGTCGGCGATCCCGCCGTGCGTGATCCACGCCTTGGTTCCGTTGATCACCCAGTCCCCGCCGCCAGTGTCGCCGTCCGCGCCCGAGGCGGCCCCCTCCGCCCGGGCGGCCCTCGTGCGCAGCGACGCCGCGTCCGATCCGGACGCCGGCTCGGACAGGCAGTAGGCGCCCAGCAGTCCGCCGCCGAGCATCGCCGGCAGGTGCTCGGCCTGCTGCTCCTTCGTGCCGTAGTGCGCAAGGGCGTGGCAGGCCAGGGTGTGGACGCTGACCCCGAGGCCGACGGTGAGGCGGACCGCGGCGAGCTCCTCCAGGACCTGCAGGTAGACCTCGTACGGCTGGTCACCGCCGCCGTACTCGGAGTCGTAGGGCAGGCCGAGCAGTCCGGATTCGGAGAGCAGCCGGAAGACCTCGCGCGGGAAGCGCCCGGCGTCCTCCTCCTCGGCCGCCTTGGGGGCGATCTCGCGCTGCGCGATGTCGCGGACGAGGGAGATCAGATCCCGGGCCTCCTCCGTGGGCAGTTGACGGTCCACCGGCTGCGGGGCGCGGTCGGGCATGGCGACGCTCTCCTCCCTCTCGGGCATATCGGCGGCCGGACGCCTTGGGTGGGGCGGCTCCGCCGGGTCTCACAGGGCCTGTCGGTGCTCGCCGCTCCGGGTCGCGGAAGCGGCTGACCAGCGGCTGGCGCTTGGAGTATGCCCGATCGGAGGCACCGCGTCACCAGTTAACGACCGCTTACTTCAAGAAAGGCACAGCACGCACCAGAGATCGCTCCACACCCTCCATGCTGGGGCCGGGCCCTCGTGTCCGCTCGGGGACGGGGACCGGCCGGGTCCGTCCGCCCGTGGGAGGGGCGCGGGACGGCCACGGCGACGCGACGGGACGGCCGCC
>NZ_JBHUDX010000096.1:19688-20134 GCF_042678285.1 Streptomyces caeni | reverse complement strand
CCCCGCCCCGGCCCGCGGAGGTCAGACGAGGGGCCGACGGGCGGCCGGCGGGGCCGGGTGGGCGGGTTCCAGTTCCTCGATGGCGCGCAGGGTGCCGCCGAGCGTTCTCACCAGCAGGGCGCGCATGCTGTCGCGGGACGGCTCCGGGCGGTCCATCCAGTCGAGCGTCGCACCCTCCATGCCACACACCCAGCCGAGGAGCCCCATGCGTGCCAGTGGAGCGATGTCGCGCCTGCCGTACGCCCCCTCGGCGATGGTGGCGACGATCGCCTCGCGCACCTCGTCCCGGACGGCGTGCACCTGGGCGTCGAAGCCGACGCCGCCGCTGACGACCGTGCGGTAGGCGGCCCGGTTGTGCGGCCCATGCCTCCGACTGCCGGCGGGACGTCGGCAGTATTGCAGAATGACGCGGAGCCGTTCCGGAATTGCCCGGACAGCCCGGATCA
>NZ_JBHUDX010000096.1:18059-19656 GCF_042678285.1 Streptomyces caeni | reverse complement strand
GCCGTTCGTGCCGTGTGCCGGGGCGTCAGCGGACGCCCACCGCCGCCAGTGCCCTGCGCTGCCACGGCATGAGAGGGGCCGGGAAGTACAGGTAGCAGACGCCGCCCGTACCGGAGACCACCTTGCCGGAGCTGTTGTAGCGCTTGGTCCTGAGCCAGATGTTCTCCCACTCGCGCCGGTTGTAGACGCGGCGCACGGCCTCGTCGCTGGGCGAGGCCGGGTCGTTGGCGATCACGTCGCCGCCGTCGGTGAAGCCGATCACCGTCATCAGATGGCCCGAGGTGCCGTAACCGGCCCCCGTCAGCTCCTCCTTCAGGAACGACTGCGACGTTATGGCCGGGATGCCCGCCGCGATCAGCGTCTCCAGGTCGGTGAGCGAGGACAGCCGGGTGACCACGCCCTGAAGGTCGCGGAACGTCGCCGCGTACGCCGCGTTGAAGGGCCAGTTGCCGCAGCCCTGGTACTGGTAGTCGTAGGTGAACCGGGCCGCGTGGCACACCTGCGGGTCGGCGTACGACGGATCGACCCAGGACAGCTGCTCCGGGGTGAGCCTCCGGCCCCAGTACTCGATGACCATCTGCGAGGAGGTGGGGCTGCACCACGCCTCGCCGCCGTTGTCGTACTGGGGGTACTGGCCCTTGTGGATCTCCTGCGAGAAGCGCGGTACGGCCAGTTCCCGGGCGAACCCGGGCGTGGAGGCCGGCACGGTGAACCGGTCGGGGATGTCGGAGGCCATGGCTCCGAGCCGCCAGACCATGGGGGTGAGCTGCGTGCCGGGGGCGCGGCAGAGGGTCAGGCGCAGGCGGTAGGAGACCAGGCGCAGACCCGACGCGGCGTCGGAGATGGCGAAGGTGTCGGTCCAGATGTCGCTCTTGCCGTCGCTCTGGTCGTCGACGGAGGTCCGCCGGATGTCCTGGTCGCCGGCCGCCCAGCGGCCCATCACGTACCAGGGGGTGTCCGTGCCGTCGGAGTAGGTGCCCTTCAGCTCCACCTGGATCCAGGTGCCGGCCGGAGTGTGCGCGTTCCAGGAGGCGATCACCTCCGTGGACGCCACCGCCGGCCGGTGCACCGGCGAGGTCCAGGTGGCGTACTCCCAGGTGGAGGTGGTGCCGGTGTGCGGGTCGGTGTAGTCGGTGCGGCCGGCGGGAGCGGCGATCACCACACCGGGACGGAGTCCGGCGACGGCACGGACGCCCTCCGTGGTGCCGCTGCCCCAGTCGGTGCACGAGGTCCAGGCGCGGTTGTCCACGAGGCCGGGGCCTGCTGTCGTCGGCCGGACCGCCGGGGTGGCCGCGGCCGCCCGGCCCGTATCACCGACCGCCGTGGCCGCGGCGACCGCCGTGGCGAGGATGGTTCTGCGGGAGGGCTGTGAAGCTCTGGTCATCGGTGGGTGACCCCCAGGTGTCCGGAAGCAGCGGTTCAGACGCACGATGTCCGCCAACTATGGCCGCCCCAATGCGACTTCTACCAGCACCTGCACCGTCGGCGCGCCCACCAGTATTGGTCCCGACCACTGGCGGCGGACGCGGTGCCGCACGGCGCCCGGCGGGCGCGGTGCCGCACGGTGGACGCGGTCACCGGTCGCGGGCGCCCGGAT
>NZ_JBHUDX010000096.1:3772-18041 GCF_042678285.1 Streptomyces caeni | reverse complement strand
GGCCGCCGGACGCTGTGCCCCGCGATCAGACGAGGTCCATCGCGGCGACCTCGTCCGGGCGGCCGTAGCTGACCGGGCCGCGGAAGCGGCGCCGGGCGGTGGCGAACCACCACACCGTGGCGATGACGAGCACCGCTGCCAGGGCGATGGGCGCGTAGTTGAAGGAGTCCACGGTGATCGGCGACGCCTGGGGCAGCATGAACAGCACACTGCTGAGCAGGACCCAGCCCACGGCCACGACGCCGACGGGCGTGCTCCAGCGTCCCAGATGCCAGGGCCCGGGCCGGAAGTCGGCGCCGAGCCGCAGCCGCAGGAAGATCGGCACGGCGTAGGCGAGGAAGAGCCCCACGACGTTGACGCTCACGATCGCGGTGAAGGCGGTGTGGGACCACCAGCCGGGCAGCACCAGGGCGAGCGAGCAGGCGACCGCGAGCCAGACCGCCTTGACGGGCGTGCGGGTGCGCGGGGAGACCGTGTGCCACCAGCGGGAGCCGGGCATCGCGCCGTCCCGGGAGAAGGCGAAGATCTGCCGGGTGTTGCTGGTCAGGTTGGCCAGTCCGCAGAAGAGCATGGCGCCGATGACGATCAGCAGCAGCAGTTTCGCGGTGCCCACGCCGAGACCGTCGATGAGGATCTGGACGGGCGGCGCCGAGGAACCGGCCACCTTGGCGTAGTCGCCGATGCTGTAGACCAGGGCGAGCATCAGGACCAGGCCGGCGACGGCGGAATAGCCGATGGAGCGGGTGATGCCCCGGGGCGCGTTGACCGTCGCCCGGACCGTTTCCTCGGACATGTGGAAACTTCCGTCGAAGCCGGTGAAGGTCCAGCTCGTGACGAGCAGGCCGAGCATGCCTCCGTAGAGACCATGGGTGAAGCCGGTGCTGTTCACGAAATGCGTGACGAAGGACGCCGGCCGGTGCTCGTCCGGCCCCGCCACCAGCGCGCCGACGATCACCACGAGCCCGATCAGCAGCCACCACACGGAAATCCGGTTGAGTACGGCGACGAGCCGCACGGTGTAGGTGTTCGCCAGCCCCTGGATCACGATGACGAGCGCCGTGATCAGCACGGTCTGGTGCGCGGTCGGCTCGTACGAGGGCCACTGCAGAGCGAGGAACGCCTGGATGAAGGTGGCGGCCGCGTATCCGGTGGCCGCGGTGCCGCCCACCTGTCCCACGAAGTTCAGCCAGCCCGTGTACCAGGACCAGGCGCCCTGATGCTTCTTGGCGAGCTTTCCCGCGGAGAAGTACAGGGCCCCGCTCGTCGGATAGGCGGAGGCGACCTCCGCCATCGCGGCACCGATGAACAGCACCATGACCGAGACGCCGATCCAGCCGAAGACGAGAATGCGCGGGCCGCCCGCATTCATACCGAATCCGAACGACGAGAAAATCCCGGAGAGGATGTTGATGATGGTGAAGGATATGGCGAAATTGTCGAACGCCTGGAACCGCCGGGTGAGCTTTCGCGGATAGCCCATCGCGTGCAGGGTCGCGTCGTCGTCGATCGCAACGGGGTCCCGGCCCGCACGTCGTCTCGTACGGGGCGCTGACATGCGTTCTGACACAGCCGGACCTTTCTCTCTGTGGGGTAGTGATCGGTACGGGACGAACGGGTCAGGCTGCTCCCGGCACGGGCAGTCCGCAGGCGCGGCGAGCACGCGAGAGCTGCTCCTCGGGGTCGCCGAAGACGCTCCAGGGCATCCGGGAGGCGTAGGGCCCCATGGCCGCGAAGACGGCGCGGGCTTCGAACTCGCGCTGGCCCATGACCAGCGCATGCGCCAGGTAGGCGAGGTCGAGCACCGGAGTGAAGCGGTAGCCGGCGGCCTCCGGCAGCCAGTGCTGGTAGATGGCGAGCGCGGTGGAGCGCCACTGGGGCTGTTCCCAGACGTGGTCCGCGAGCAGTTGCGAGGGGTTGTAGCCCTCGACGAGCGCCACCAGGGGCAGTAGACGCAGCGGTGAGGTGGCGGCCGCCCGCTGGCTGAGGAAGGCGGCGACGTCCCAGGCCGCGTTCACCGAGCCGTGGTGGCGGCTGAAGAAGTAGGCGAGGAAGCGGTGGTGGGCCTCCCGGTGGAAGGGGTCGAGGCGCAGGATGTGCGAGAACAGCCGCCAGGGGCCGGGCGGCTCCGTGAGCAGTCCCCTCGGAGCGGGTTCAGCGGTCTCGTGCAGGCGCGCCAGTGCCAGCCTGGCCACCCAGGGGGTGGGGTCGTGCGGTGCCATGGCCGTGGCGCGCTCGCACGCGTTCAGCGCGATGCGCTCCAGCGCTCGGGCCCGCTCGTCGTGGGCGTCGGCGGCGCGCAGCGCCCGCAGGACGGCGACGCGCGCCCACATCAGCGCGGCCTCCGGGCTGGGTTCCTCGGCCAGCCACCGTTCGGCCAGGTCGGAGTCCGCGGCCTCGGAGGCGAGGACCAGGGAACGGTGGGCGCGCAGCCCCAGGTCCTCGCGGGTGGCGACAAGCAGTTCGCAGGCGCTCAGGTAGCGTCCGGCCCGCACTTCCACGCATACGCTCGCCAGCTCACGGTCGTCGGCCGCCGGATGCCATACGTACTGCCCCTCGAATAACCCCGCGGCCATGCTCCCCCGTCCATCCCCGTGCGTCTCACCGGTCACGCATCAGGCACCCTACTCAGCATCCGGCGCAACCGGAACGGCGATTCCCGAATAACCGGTTCGCGGCTGGGTGCGCCGTTATATGGAGGGGACCTGGTGATTGACCGCTGAACTGTTCAACATGGCACCAATTTCGCCGTACGCGGAATCGCCCCTGACACCCGCCCGCCGGCTCCCGCGTCGCACACGCGTAAAATGTTCCTCCGAAATAGGTCCACGCCCTCCCCCAGGGAACCGTCATTCACGTCCTCGCGTCCCGTCTGCGGCGGCTGCCGCCGTCCTGCGGCCCCGTCCGGCTCGTCGCCGTCGACGGGTACGCGGGCTCCGGGAAGTCCACGTTCGCCGGGCAGTTGGCCACCGCGCTCGGCGACGCGCCCGTGCTGCACCTCGACGACATCGCCACCCACGAGGAGCTGTTCTCCTGGACGCGGCGGCTGCTGCGCGAGGTGATCGAGCCGCTCGGCCGCGGTGAGAGCGCGCGCTACCGTCCCTACGACTGGCGCGCCCGAGACCTCGGCCACCCTCGCACGCTGCCGCCCGCCCCCGTGATCCTGGCCGAGGGCGTCGGCACCGGCCGCCGGGAGCTGCGAGCCCATCTGGCGCACCTGCTGTGGATGGACCTTCCGCGCGACGACGCCTGGGCCCGCGGGCGAGCCCGTGACGGTGAGGAGCAACGCGTGTTCTGGGCCGCATGGACCGAGGCGGAGCGGCGGCACTTCGCCGACGACCCCTCGCGGCCGTTCGCCGACCTCCTGGTACGGCAGCGCCCCGAGGGATACGAGGTGCTCCCGGGACCTGCCGCGATCGCCCACCCAGATCACACGGTCACACACAGTGACGGATCATCATCGGTGTGCTGAACTTGTGAAGGCCCTTGCGGGAGAACTTGCTTGAGTGCTTCGGGTCGGCTTGACCCAGGGGCCGTACAGGACTTACGTTCTCAATGTGCGGCTCTCGGAGCCGTCCGCAGACGCGAAGCCCCCGGTTGTTCCCCCGTGATCGGGGGCTTCGTTCTGCTCCGGCCCCCTCCTCCGGGCCCCTGGGCACATGACCCGCTCACACTGGGTCACCGCGGCGAATGCGCCCCGTCTGCTCCCACCTCGTCAAACGGACCGTGCGGCACCCTTCGGTACGCCGCTCCCCCGCAGGTACCATGCCTCTCGGCGCGACCTTCGGGCGGCCGCTCCGCGCACCGTCGCAACTCCGGTCCGCGGCACCGCGGTTCGAGCAAGGCAGCCGGCGGGCACACGCCCGGCGGTGAACCAACGGGGGCACGGTTTGTGGGGGACGGGATGGACTTCGGCACGCAGGGCCCCGAGGCCCCGGCCGACCTCGCCTGGCTGCGAGGCGTCGACGCCTACACGATGGGCGCCTATCCGCAGGCGGAGGAGGAGTTTCGCGCGGCGGTCCGGATGGATCCGGGGATGGCCGACGGCTGGCTCGGGCTGCACGCGCTGCGCGTCGACACGACGACCGCGCTGCTGCGGATGTTCCGCCACCGGGACCGCTTCGGGGAGCAGCGGGCGCGGCACCGGCGCACCCTGAACTCGTGGTACTGGCTGGGCTGGTGGGTGCAGCCCGTGCTGGAGAGGCCGCGCGACCTGCTGCTCGCACACGCCTCGCACTGGCTGGACGGCCGCCACGTCCCGGAGCTGGACCGGGCGCTCGCCGGGCTGCCCCCCGTCGACGCCGACCCACAGGTCCGGTTCCTGCACGCCTGCCGGGCCTACCTGGTCAAGGACTGGGAACAGTTGGTCCGGCACACCGATCCGCTGATCGACGACCCCATGCTCGGCATAGAGGCCGGCCTGTTCGGGGGGATGGCCCGGGTCCGTCTGGAGATGTACGGGCACGCCGAGCCGCTGCTGTCCGCCGCCCTCATGCGCTGCCGCAGCGAGCAGCCGCAGCGCAAGGAGCTGCGGTACTGGCTGGCCAGGGCCCACGAGGGCACGGGCCGCTCAGCGGCCGCCCTGCCGCTGTACCGGGCGGTGCACCGGGTGGACCCGGCGTTCATGGACACCTCGGCGCGGCTCGCGGCCATAGCCGAGGGCGACGGGTACGACGAGTCGGCCGACTTCACGGCGATGGCACTCACCGGGGGCGGGGACGCGCTGGAGGGGCCCGACGGTCTCGATCCGCTCTTCGGCACCGAGGGCCGGGAGGTGAAGCTCTCCGACCCCGCGCCGCCCCCGGGCACGCTGCCGGCGCAGCGGGACGCCGTGCGCGAGAAGTCCACGGTGCCCGCGCAGCCGTTGCCGACCGGGCCGACGGATCCCGCACTGCTGGAGGAGGCGCTGGCCGAGCTGGAGCGCATGGTCGGCCTGGAACCGGTGAAACGCCAGGTCAAGGCGTTGTCCGCACAGCTGAACATGGCGCGGCTGCGGGCGGGCCAGGGGCTGCCGGTGCAGCCGCCCAAACGCCACTTCGTCTTCTCGGGCCCCTCGGGCACAGGCAAGACGACGGTGGCGCGCATCCTGGGCCGGGTCTTCTACGCCCTCGGGCTGCTCGGCGGCGACCATCTGGTGGAGGCACAACGGGCCGACCTGGTCGGCGAGTACCTGGGCCAGACCGCCGTGAAGGCGAACGAGCTGATCGACTCGGCGATCGGCGGAGTGCTGTTCGTGGACGAGGCGTACTCGCTGTCCAACTCGGGCTACGGCAAGGGGGACGCCTACGGCGACGAGGCACTGCAGGTGCTGCTGAAGCGTGCGGAAGACAACCGCGACCACCTGGTGGTGATCCTCGCGGGCTACCCCGAGGGCATGGACCGCCTGCTGGCCGCCAACCCCGGCCTGTCCTCCCGCTTCACCACCCGGGTGGACTTCCCCTCGTACCGCCCCCTGGAACTGACCGCGATCGGCGAGGTCCTGGCGGCCGAGAACGGCGACGTCTGGGACGAGGAGGCGCTGGAGGAACTCCGCTCGGTCGCCGGCCACGTCGTGGACCAGGGCTGGATCGACGAACTCGGCAACGGCCGCTTCCTGCGCACCCTCTACGAGAAGAGCTGTGCCTACCGGGACCTGCGGCTGAGCGGGTACCCCGGGACCCCGTCCCGGGACGACCTGTCCACACTGCGGCTGCCGGACCTGATGCAGGCGTACGGAGAGGTGCTGTCCGGGCGCGGACCGCAGGATCCTCCGGCCGGCTGAGCCCGGCGGATGCCCGCACCCCTGCGCGGGGTGCGGGCGCCCGCCCGGATCAGCCCGGAACCGCTTCCCGCGGCTCGGCGGCCCTCGGCTGCGGCGGGGCCTCCCGGTGTGCCGGGTCCCTGACCTCGCCCACCAGGAGTTCCAGCACATCCTCCAGGGCGACCAGGCCGAGGACGCGGCCGGAGGCGTCTGCCACCTGGGCGAGGTGTGCGGCGGCCCGGCGCATCACCGTCAGCGCGTCGTCCAGCGGCAGCTCCGCCGCGAGCGTGGTCATCGGCCGCCAGATCTGCTGCGGCACCGCCCGCTCGGAGTCCTCCAGGTCGAGGACGTCCTTGACATGGATGTAACCCATGAAGGCGCCGTTCCCCGCGACGACGGGGAAGCGCGAGAAGCCCGTACGCGCGGTGAGCGCCACCACCTGCCCCGGTGTGACCGTGGGCTGAACGGTCACCAGGGAGACGGGGTCCAGGAGGACGTCCGTCACCGGGCGGGACCCCAGCTCCAGCGCGTCCTCCAGCCTCTCCTGCTCCTCGGGCTCCAGCAGGCCCGCCTGGCCCGAGTCCTCCACCAGCTGGTTGAGCTGCTCACTGGTGAAGACGGCCTCGACCTCGTCCTTCGGCTCGACCCGGAACAAGGTGAGGATGACCCTGGCGCAGGCGCTCAGCGAGACGGTCACCGGCCGGCACAGCCGCGCGAACGCCACGAGCCCCGGACTCAGCCACAGCGCGGCCTTCTCCGGTGCCGCCATCGCCAGGTTCTTCGGCACCATCTCGCCGATCACCAGGTGGAAGAAGACGACGGCGGCGAGTGCGATCACATACCCGAGCGGGTGGACCATCTCGTCGGGCAGACGCGCCGCCTCGAACGCGGGCTCCAGCAGATGGGCCACGGTCGGCTCGGCCACGGCGCCCAGTGTCAGCGAGCACACGGTGATACCGAACTGGGCCGCGGCCATCATCTGAGGCAGCCGCTCCAGCCCGTACAGCACCTGCCGGGCCCGTGCGGTGCCCAGCGGCTCGATCTGGCTGCGCCGCACGGACACCAGCGCGAACTCGGCACCCACGAAGAAGCCGTTGACGAGCACCAGCAGCGCGGCGAACACGAGTTGGAGCAGGCTCATCGCGCCGCCTCCGCGATCTGCACCGCGGCGTCGGCGATCCTCACCAGCCGGACCCGCTCGGCACGGTAGTGCCCGACCTGGCGGACCGTGAGCCGCCAGCCCGGCAGTTCGGCCCGGTCCCCGGGAGCGGGGATGCGGCCGAGCAGGTCGGCGATGAGTCCGGCGACCGTCTCGTACGGCCCCTCCGGCACGTCGAGCCCTATCCGTTTCAGGACGTCGACGCGGCAGCTGCCGTCGGCGTCCCACGCCGGGCGCCCGTCCTCGGGCGGCGCGGCGGCGAGCTCGGGCAGGTCCTGTCCGTCGTGCTCGTCGCGCACCTCGCCGACCAGTTCCTCGACGATGTCCTCCAGGGTGACGACGCCGGCCGTGCCGCCGTACTCGTCGACGACGACGGCGATCGGCTGCTCGCTGCGCAGCCGCTGCAGGAGGGGCTGCACGGGCAACGTCTCGGGGACGAGCAGCGGCGCCTGGGCGATCCGGACGACCGGTGTGCGCAGCCGTTCGTGGGCGGGCACCGCGAGGGCGTCCTTGAGATGCACCATGCCGACGACCTCGTCGATCTTCTCCCGGTAGACGGGGAAGCGCGACAGGCCGGTGGCCCGGGTGAGGTTGACCACATCCTCCGCCGTGGCGGAGGACTGAAGCGCGCTGACCCGGACGCGCGGGGTCATCACGTGCTGCGCGGTCAGCTCGCCAAGGGACAGGGTGCGCACGAACAGGTCCGCCGTGTCCTGTTCGAGTGTGCCGGCCCGCGCCGAGTGCCGGGCGAGGGAGACGAGCTCCCCGGGGGTGCGGGCGGAGGCCAGTTCCTCGGCCGGTTCCACGCCCAGGGCGCGCACCAGCCGGTTGGCGACCGCGTTGAGCGCCGCGATCACCGGCCGGAACAGCCGCGAGAACAGGCGCTGCGGGCCCGCCACGAAGCGTGCGACCCGGAGCGGCCGGGACACCGCCCAGTTCTTGGGCACGAGCTCGCCGACGACCATCTGCGCCGCCGAGGCGAGCAGCATGCCGACGACCACGGCGATGCCGTTCGCCGGGTCGCCGGGAACGCCGACCGCGGTGAACGGTCCGCGCAGCACCTCGGCGAGCGCGGGTTCGGCGAGCATGCCGACGACGAGCGAGGTGATGGTGATGCCGAGCTGGGTGCCGGAGAGCTGGAAGGACAGCTCCTTGAGCGACTCGACGACCCTACCGGCCCGTCGGTCGCCCTCGGCTGCGGCCTTCTCGGCGTCGGGCCGTTCGACCGTGACGAGCCCGAACTCGGCTGCGACGAAGAAGCCGTTGGCCAGGATCAGCAGGAACGCCGCCCCGAGGAGCAGCAGGGGGATGTTCATGATGCCGCCGCCTCCGCGCCGTGAGAGCGGTCGCGGACCGGGTCCGCGCCGTGTCGGCAGGGGGCGGCGCAGGTACTACAGGACGATCCGTCCATCGCCGGAGGGAGTCACTCCTCGGATAGCAGGAACCCCTGAGCACCGGGCGGAACATCAGGGGCGGAGGCCCGATGTGGGACCTCCGCCCACCAGATTAGTCAAGACCTCGCCGGGTACGGCAGGGCGGACGGCCCGAGTCAGCCCCGATGCCGCTCCGGATCGACCGCGGAGCGGGCCTCGACGAGGGCCCGCAGGGTGCACGCGTCCTCGATCGCGCGCTGCTTGGCGATCCCCGGCTGGATGCCGAGGGCGGGCAGGCTCGTGCCGTCGCTGAGATCGAGGAACACCCACGGGTCGCCGGGACGCAGGTTGACCCGGAGGATCTCCGCCCAGTCCAGGGCACGCCGGCTGACGATGTTGACGACGGTGACCTTCGTCTCCTCCGCCACGACCTTGGGACGCGCGAGCAGGAACAGCACGCCGGCCAGCAGGGCGGCGGTCAGCGCGAAGCCGAGGCGCTCAGTCGCGCTGAGCTCTTCCAGCAGCATCCCGAGGGTGGTGATGGCCGTGAAGAGCGCGATCCCGGCGGACAGCAGCACGGCACGGGTGCGTCCCGGACGGAAGGTCACGGGGAGGGCGGGCAGATCCGACATCGGTGTCACGGTCCTTCACAGACGGCAGGCGTGGATGGCCGTGGTCAGGATGGCCCGGGCGCCGATCGCATACAGGTCGTCCATGATCCGCTGGGCCTCCTTGGCCGGGACCATGGCCCGGACGGCGACCCAGCCCTCGTTGTGCAGCGGCGAGACCGTCGGGGACTCCAGGCCCGGGGTGAGCGCGACGGCCCTCTCCAACTGCTCGACGCGGCAGTCGTAGTCCATCATCACGTATGTCCGGGCGACGAGGACGCCCTGGAGGCGGCGCAGGAACTGCTGCACCTTCGACTCGGCGCCCTCCTCGCCCTCGGCCCCGGTGCGGCGGACGACGATGGCCTCGGACGTCATGATCGGCTCGCCGATGACCTCCAGGCCCGCGTTGCGCAGCGAGGTGCCCGTCTCGACGACGTCCGCGATGACCTCGGCGACTCCGAGTTCGATCGCGGTCTCGACGGCGCCGTCGAGGTGCACGACGGAGGCGTCGATGCCCTTGTCGGCGAGGTGCTTGGCGACGATGCCCTCGTAGGAGGTGGCGACCGTCATCCCGGAGAGGTCCTCCACGCCGTTCGCCGTGCCGGGCTTGGAGGCGAAGCGGAAGGTGGAGCGGGCGAACCCGAGCGGGAGGATCTCCCCGGCGTTGGCGCCGGAGTCGATCAGCAGGTCGCGGCCGGTGATGCCGATGTCGAGGCGGCCGGAGGAGACGTAGATCGCGATGTCGCGGGGGCGGAGGTAGAAGAACTCGACCTCGTTCTCCGGGTCGACGATCCTCAGTTCCTTGGACTCCCGGCGCTGCTGGTAGCCGGCCTCATGCAGCATGTCCGCCGCAGGGCCGGACAGGGAACCCTTGTTGGGGACGGCGATGCGCAGCATGAGGTCGGCTTCCTTCGTTCGTGCGTACGGATGTGCGGTGTGGTGTACGGCTCAGAGGTGGGCGTAGACGTCGTCCAGGGAGATCCCGCGCGCCACCATCATCACCTGGACGTGGTAGAGCAGCTGTGAGATCTCCTCGGCGGCCGCCTCCCTGCCCTCGTACTCGGCGGCCATCCAGACCTCGGCGGCCTCCTCGACGACCTTCTTGCCGATGGCGTGGACACCCTTGCCGACCAGCTCGGCGGTGCGGGAGGTGGCGGGATCGCCGTGGGCGGCCTTGTGCTGGAGCTCGGTGAAGAGCTCCTCGAACGTCTTCTTGGACATGGTGGTCCTAACCCTACGCGCTCCGGTCCGCGCCTCAGTGCCAGGGCTCGGATACCGAGCGGAGCGTGGCGGCGGTCGCCACCGCCGCGGTCACCGCCTCGTGGCCCTTGTCCTCGGCGGAGCCGGGCAGGCCCGCGCGGTCGAGCGCCTGTTCCTCGGTGTCGCACGTCAGCACGCCGAAGCCGACGGGGACACCGGTGTCGACGGAGACCTGGGTCAGGCCCTGGGTGACGCCCTGGCACACATAGTCGAAGTGAGGGGTGCCGCCGCGGATGACGACCCCGAGGGCGACGACGGCGTCATAGCCGCGGCCGGCGAGGACCCTGGCCGCGACCGGGAGCTCGAAGCTGCCGGGAACTCTCAGCAGGGTCGGCTCGTCGATCCCCAGCTCGCGCAGGGCGCGCAGGGCCCCGTCCACCAGGCCGTCCATCACCTTCTCGTGCCACTGTGCCGCGATGACGGCGACCCGCAGATCGCTCGCCTTGCGTACGGACAGCTCCGGTGCACCCTTGCCGCTCACGTCTCTCCTCAGTGCTCTCTTACTGGTTGCCGCAGGTGGACACGCCGCTCGTGTCCAGCCAGGGCAGGTCGTGCCCCATCCGGTCCCGCTTGGTGCGCAGGTAGCGGAGGTTGTGTTCGCCCGCCTGGACGGGCATCGGTTCCCGAGCGGTGACCTTGAGGCCGTGCCGGCGCAGGGCGGCGGTCTTGTCAGGGTTGTTGGTCATCAGCCGCACGCTGCGGACGCCGAGGTCCTGGAGGATCTGGGCGCCGGCGCCGTAGTCGCGGGCGTCCGCGGGCAGGCCCAGCTCCAGGTTGGCGTCCAGGGTGTCGCGGCCGCGCTCCTGGAGCTCGTAGGCGCGCAGCTTGGACAGCAGCCCGATGCCGCGTCCCTCGTGACCGCGCAGATAGACGACCACGCCGCGGCCCTCGGCCTGGATGCGCCGCAGGGACGCCTCCAACTGGGGGCCGCAGTCGCAGCGCAGGGAGTGAAGGACGTCGCCGGTGAGGCACTCGGAGTGGATGCGGACGACGATGTCCTCGCCGTCGCCGATCTCGCCGTGCACCAGGGCGACGTGCTCGACGCCGTCGACGGTGGAGCGGTAACCGTAGGCCGTGAACTCACCGAACGCGGTGGGCAGGTGGACCTCGGCCTCGCGACGGACGATGGGCTCGGATGGGGGTGCCCCCTGCTCATGGCGGTCCCCCCGCTCGAGCGAAGCCGAGAGTGGGGGAGGAGTCGAGAGCTTGGGAGAGCGGCGGTAGGCGACCAGGTCCTCGATGGAGATGATCGTCAGGCCGTGCTTGCGGGCGAACGGGATGAGTTCCGGCAGTCGCAGCATATGGCCGTCCTCACCGGCGATCTCCACGATCGCGCCGGCCGGGCGCAGTCCGGCGAGCCGGGCGAGGTCGACGGCCGCCTCGGTGTGGCCGTTGCGGACGAGCACGCCGCCGGGCCTGGCGCGCAGCGGGAAGACGTGTCCGGGGCGGACGAAGTCGCCGGGGCCCGCCTCTCCACCGGCCAGCAGCCGCAGTGTGGTGGCGCGGTCGGAGGCCGAGATGCCGGTGGTCACGCCGTGGACGCCGCTCGCGTCGACGGAGACGGTGAACGCGGTCTGCATCGACTCGGTGTTCTGGTCGACCATCTGCGGGAGCTGGAGGCGGTCGAGTTCGGCGCCCTCCATGGGGGCGCAGATCAGGCCGCGGCACTCGCTCATCATGAAGGCGACGATCTCGGGGGTCGCCTTCTCGGCGGCGATGACGAGGTCGCCCTCGTTCTCCCGGTCCTCGTCGTCGACGACGACGACGGGGCGCCCGGCCGCGATGTCGGCGATGGCCTGCTCGATCGGGTCGAGCGTGAAGTCCTCGATGTCGTCCGCGCTGCAGAGGACGGGGGTCCGCAGGGCGGCGCGATGCGGGTCGGCCCAGGCATTGGTCTCCGGGCGCGCCTCGTTCAGGGCGGCGGGAGAGGGGCGGGACGTCATGCCGGGGCTCCTTCCAGGACGGGCCGCGCGGCCCTGCGGGAGCGCAGCCACCAGTCGCGCATGCCCCACAGGACGAGCGCGCCGTAGATGACGTAGACAAAGCCGGAGAAGGCGAAGCCGTTGGCGAAGTTCAGGGGGACGCCGACGGCGTCGACCAGCAGCCAGGCGAACCAGAACTCGACCATGCCGCGCGCCTGCGCGTACATGGCGACGATGGTGCCGACGAAGATGTACGCGTCCGGCCACGGGTCCCAGGACAGCGTCGGGAAGGCGGTGAACAGGCCCGCCACGGCGAGCGTTCCCGCAGCGGCGGCGACGGTCAGGACGACGCGCTCGCGCCAGGTGGCGAACCGCACGGCGATGTGGCCGTCCTCCGTCCGCCCCGTGCCCCGGTTCCACTGCCACCAGCCGTAGACGGCGACGACCATGACCACGACCTGCTTGCCGGCGCTGCCGGAGAGGTGGGCCGTGGCGAACGCCGCGAAGAGCACGACGCCGGACAGGAACTGCACCGGCCAGCTCCATATGGAGCGCCGCCAGCCGAAGGCGAGGGCGGTCAGACCGATCACGTTGCCGATCATGTCCGACCACTTGATGTGCTGGCCCAGGAGCGTGAACGCCTCGGAGTTGAGCCAGTTCACCGGGCCGCCCCCTGACCGGCCAGCAGGCGCTCGACGTACTTGGCGATGACGTCGACCTCCAGGTTGACCGGGTCGCCCGGCTGCTTGATGCCGAGCGTGGTCAGCGCGAGGGTGGTCGGGATGAGGCTGACGGTGAAGCGGTCGGTGCCGGCCTCGACGACGGTGAGGCTGATGCCGTCGACGGTGATGGAGCCCTTCTCGACCACGTAGCGGCTCAGGTCCGCGGGGAGCGAGATCGCGACGAGTTCCCAGTGGTCGGAGGGCTTGCGGTCGAGGATCGTGCCGGTGCCGTCGACGTGTCCCTGCACGATGTGGCCGCCCAGGCGTGCCCCGACGGCCGTGGGGCGTTCGAGGTTGACACGGGCGCCCACGGTGAGGGCGCCGAGACTGGAGCGTTCGAGGGTCTCCGCCATGACGTCGGCGGTGAACTCGTCGCCCTCGTGCTCGACGACGGTGAGACAGACGCCGTTGACGGCGATGGAGTCCCCGTGCCGGGCGCCTTCGGTGACGACGGGTCCACGGAGCCGGAAGCGGGAGGAGTCGCCGAGGTTCTCGACGGCGGTGACCTCACCCAGCTCTTCGACGATTCCGGTGAACACTTCCCGGGTCCTCCTGCCTCGATCGGGCACGGACTCCGGGGCCTGTCGATGACGACAGCGAACACGGGCGAGGACACCGGGGCGGCGCCGGACGGAGCCCGTCCACAGGACGAGCCGGTACGGCGGCGCGCATGGATGCCCGCCCGCCGCGCACTGCCTCCCATCCGGACTTTAACCGTCGGTCCAGGAATTTCACCTGGTCAACCGGCCGCTGGAAGCGACCGGGTCGCGGACTGTAACCGCCGGTTCGGACTTTCACCGACCCCGGAGTGCGCTGCTTCTGGTACAGCCTCAGTGTGCCACGCGCGCTCGACGGCCATGCGGGTGAACCGCTGTGTGGTGGCTCACAGGTTCACATACTGGACTTCCGCGGCCGCCCGTGCGGGACCGGCCCCTCCGGTGCCGGGACAACGCCCCTCCCGCAACCACCGTTTCGGGATTGGTCCATACTTGTTGGCGGACTTGGTCTAGTCCTCTCAGGGTCGGCGGTCCCGGCGCGGCACGCTGTCCGTGAGCGGCCCGGCGGCGGTGACGGAGGCCCTTGCCCCGCCGCCGGGTCTCCGCCGTGGGAGGTCAGCGGGCGGGAGGGGCGAACAGCTCGTCCTGGGCGCCGTCCCTCGCGGTCAGCAGCGCGCCGCGCAGCACCGCGCCGCCGCCCAGCGCGCTCGCCCGCACCTCGGTCCGCAGGGGCGACATACGGGCGAGCCGCTCCCCGACGCGCGCGGCGAGCACATCCCCGCCGGCCTGCCCGACCTCGCCGCCGAGCACCACGCAGCCGGGGTCGAGGACAGCGGTCACCGAGGCGGCGCCGACGGCGAGCCGGTCGGCGAGGGCGTCGAGGAAGCGGGACGCGGCACGCCCGGGGACGGCGCAACGCGCGGCCCCACGGCGGCGGGCCGTCCCGCCCGAACCCCCGGCATCCCGGCTCCCGGCATCCCCGCCGCAGGCA
>NZ_JBHUDX010000096.1:0-3736 GCF_042678285.1 Streptomyces caeni | reverse complement strand
TCCCCGCCGCAGCCATCCGGGCTCCTGGCGTCCGGGCCGCCGCCGTCCCGGCTCGCGGTGTCCGGGCCGCCGCCGCCCGGACCCTCGCCGTTCGCGCCTCCCGCCGCCCGCACCGCCCCGCGCACCAGTGCCGCCGCGCGTGGCCCGGGTACCGGCCCCTCCGCCACCAGCCCGTGGGCGTCCGCCAGTTCCGCGATGGCCGCCGCCCCCGCCAGGGAGTGGAACCCGCCCTCGCAGTCCGTCGCCGAAGGCAGCGTCGCGGTGCCGGGCACCGGCAGAAAACCGATCTCGCCGGTGCCGCCCGACGCACCGCGGCGCAGCGCGCCGTCCAGCACCACGGCCGCGCCCGTGCCGTGCCCCAGCCACAGCAGCACGAAGGTGTCCCGGTCGCGGGCGGCGCCCTCGCGCTGTTCGGCCACGGCGGCGAGGTTGGTCTCGTTCTCCACGATCACACGCGCGGGCAGCCGTTCCTGCAGCGCGGCGACCAGTCGGCGATGCCACGGCGGCAGCCCCGAGGAGTCGCGGAGTTCGCCGGTGGCGGGGTCGATCAGACCGGGCGCCCCGATCCCCACCGTGTGCAGCGGCTCGGCGCCGGCCTCCTTCGCGGTGCGCTCGACCAGCGCCACGGCCCGCTCGACCGCGGGCCCCGTGCAGAGGTCGCCGCCGATGGGCACCGACGCCTCCGCGAGCACCCCGCCGACGAGATCCGACACGAGGACGGAGACGCCCTCGGTGCGCACGTCGAGGGCCGCGAGATGGGCACGGCCGGCGATGATCCCGTACAGCCGAGCGTTCGGACCGCGCCGCTGCTCCCCCGACTCCCCCACGACCGCGATCAGCCCGGCGGCGGTAAGCCGTTCGACGAGGTCGGCGACCGTCGGCCGGGACAGTCCGGTGAGCTGCTTCAACCGCCCTGCCGTCAAAGGACCCTCCTGCTGCAGCAGTCGCAGGGCGAGCCGGTCGTTGATGGCCCGGGCGGTGCTCGGGGATGCGGGCATGCCGGGATCCTCCCAGATCGGCGGTGCCGCTCGGCCGGCGGCTCTGAAGCCTCTGTCCGTCTCTATCTATCAGGCAGGGTTCCTGATAGTTTACGCCGAGCGGAGACGGGGCGGGAAACGGACGGGGAGCATCCGAGGATGAGGGAAGTGGTCCATCAGCAGTCCGAGGTGAGGCGCGCCCGGTACGCCGTGGCCGCGGTCTTCGGCGTGCACGGCGCGGTCACCGGCTCGTTCGCCACCCGCGTGCCGTGGATCCAGGAGCACACCCATGCAGGCCCGGGCCAACTCGGGTTGGCGCTCGCGTTCCCCGCGCTCGGCGCGTCCGTCGCGATGCCGCTCGCGGGCCGGATCAGCCACCGTTTCGGCGCCCGCACGGCGCTGCGCGGGCTGCTGTCGCTGTGGACACTGGCCCTGGCCCTGCCGTCCCTCGCGCCGAACCTGCCGACGCTGTGCCTGGCCCTGTTCACGTTCGGCGCCACGGCCGGCATGGCGGACGTGGCGATGAACGCCCTGGGCGTCGAGGTCGAGAACCGCCTCGGCAGGTCGATCATGTCCGGTCTGCACGGCCTGTGGAGCGCCGGCGCCCTGATGGGCTCGGCGGCCGGCACGCTCGCCGCGCACCTGGGCTCGGACGCCCGGCTGCACCACGCCCTGGCGGCCGCGGTCCTGACCGTGCTGGGCCTGGCCGCTTGCACATGGGTCCTCGACCTGCAGCCCGCAGAGGACGAGGAGCCGCCGCCCCGGTTCGCGCTGCCTCCCAGGTCGGCCCTGCTCATCGGCGCGATCGGCTTCTGCGCAGTGTTCGCCGAGGGCGCGAGCCTCGACTGGTCGGCGGTCTATCTGCGCGACCGGCTGGGGAGTTCGGCCGGGCTCGCGGCCGCCTGCACCACGGGCTTCACCGCCACCATGGCGATCGCGCGCGTCGCGGGCGACCGGGTGGTGGACCGGTACGGCGCGGTGCGTACCGTCCGGGCGAGCGGTGCCCTGGCCGCGCTCGGCGGGCTGCTCGTCGTCGCCGCGCGCCACCCGGCGGTGGCGATGGGCGGGTTCGCGCTGATGGGCCTCGGTATCGCGGTCGTGGTCCCGTTGTGCTTCGCGGCGGCGGGCCGCAGCGGCCCCAGCCCGAGCCAGGCCATCGCGGGCGTGGCGACCATCACCTACACCTCGGGCCTGGTGGCACCGGGCGCCATCGGCACACTGGCCCAGGCCACGAGCCTGGTCGTGTCGTTCGGTCTGGTGACGGTGCTGGCCTTCGGGGTCGCGGGGCTCGCCGGGGTGCTCCGGGTGGGCGGCCGCGACCGCCCCAGGGTCAGCTCGCGCGGCGCAGCAGTTCCCGACCCACGGCCCTGAAGGGCTCGCTCCACGGAGTCGGGCGCAGCGTCGCCGCGTCGAGCCGGACGAGGACCCGGGTGCCGTGCGCGTACGTCATCGCTCCGTCGGCCGAGCAGAACCGGAACCCGTAGGTGAGGCCGGTGTTCCCGAGCCGCTCCAGCCACAGGTGCACGGCGTAGGCGCCCGGCCTGTTCACCGGGGCCTCGTAGCCGATCCGCAGTTCCTTGACGGCGTTGCAGAAGTCTCCCGCCGCCTCCCAGTCGCCGTCGAAGCCGAAGCCCCGCTCGTGCCACAGGGCGGTCCAGGCCCGCTCGACCATGACCGGGTAGCGGGCGTTGTGCAGCAGACCGAGCGCGTCCAGGTCGTCGAAGTGGACGACGACGGGGACGAGCCGCCCGTACGACACGACGGGCGCGGCCTGGGTTTCGGCGGTCACGGGCGGGCTCCTGGAAATGGCCTGGGGGCGGGCGCACGGCGTGCGGCCCCGTACGCGACCATGGTAAGCGGTCGCTCAGCGGCCTGGCTCGCAGGTCAGGTGTGCAGAGCACCGGTCCGTTGCCCCTGACAATGGCGCCCACGCCTTCTTCACGGGAACAGACGCGAGGGGCCGGCTCACCGACCACCGGCTGCTGGACGTGTCGGGCGTCGGCAGGCGTCGGCAGGGCGGACCAGTGCCCCGGCGCCCCGGCAGGCAACGTCTGCCCGTCAAGGAGCGGCGTCGTGGGGGCACCGCCCGCTCGAGCGGAGCCGGGTCCCCCGCTACCTGGGCTGTTCGCTCTCCTTCGTGGGCGTGGCCGCGGTGATCCGGGCACAAGGCGGCACCGGCGCGACCGCGACCGGGGCCGTCTTCGTCGTCGGCATCGCACCGTTCCTCGCGGGCCTCGCGGTCCAGCGGTCGGGGCGCGGATCACCCACGCGGCGATGCCGCCGGTCACGACCGGTGCGGTCGTGATGCTCATCGGGTTCAGCCTCGCTCCGGCCGTCGCGACGGGGCGAACGTTGCCTGTCGGGGCACCAGATCGGCCTGCTCGGCGCGCAGATCTGGAGCAACTCCGTGGTGGACCTGTGCAATCCGCTGAATCCGGTGCCGGCGGCGGGCATCGTCGCCGGTGTCGGCGACGTCACCCTGCGGTTCACCGACACGTTCTCGCTGAGCGGCATCGCCCTGGGCACGCTGGTCGTCATCGCCGGCTACCACGGGCTGCGGGCCCTGGTCCCCACGCATCTCACGGCCCGGGAGCCGCTGCTGGACTCGGGCACGTCCTCGTGCGACGAGGAGGGCGCCGCCGGGGACCCGGCCGGCGAGCCGGCCCTTGGGCACGGCACGGGGCGCGGCGCCGGGCTGTCCGCCGGGCGTCGGCGCGCCGGCGCGCCGGCTCGCCGACTCGCCACGAGCGGTGGCCACG
>NZ_JBHUDX010000095.1:0-5876 GCF_042678285.1 Streptomyces caeni | reverse complement strand
GGCCGCCGCGGCAGGCCTGACGACAGCCGCCGTCTGCGTCGTCACCGGCGGCTGCGACTGGACGCCCAAGGAGAAGAACTCCAACTGCTCACTTGGTACCGGGGTCGGCTACCAAGTGCCGGGGACGTTGGACGACGCGGGACGGGCCACGGGGATGTTCGCCTGCGTCACCAAGAGCAGCCTCCGGCGGTCGGGCACTTCGCCGGTGCCCACGAGTACCCGCAACAAGCTGTCCGGCTACAGCGAGGCCCAGGACTACGCGGATTCGATGGGGCTGGATTCGGCCAAGACGATCAACGCGTGCCACCTCATTGCGGACACTCTGGGCGGCTCTGGATCCGACCAGCGCAACCTGGGAACCTGCTGGCGAGGTGTGAACACCTTCGACCGCACAGCGGGCAGCCGTGGCCGCAACAACATGCGCGTCATGGAAGACAAGGTGAAACAGGCCGCAAACCAGGGCCAGAGCGTCTCGTACACGGTGGTCCCGATGTACCGCACGGACACCAGCAAGGTCCCTTACCAGTTCGTCCTGACGGCGCGCGGCTACTACAACAGCGGTGTCGCCGGACTCCGGGACACCATGATTGTGGGCAACACGTACGGTGTGACCGGGCCGAATCTCGGCGATGTTGTCAAGTAACGGAGAAACCATGCGACAGCAACCGACTCCCATTGATGCCCTGGCTCGTCTCACCTCCCTGGTCGCGCCACCGACCGGGGGCGGCAACAGGGCGGACTGGGACGGCCTGTCCGAGCGGTATCCGCGCGGGTTCCCAGACGACTACAAACAGTTCATGCGGGTGTACGGCGAGGGCCTCTTCGACGACTTCCTCGGGGCGTGCGCGCCCGTCTCGGAGGTGTATCCCAACGATCCCGGCGCCAACGTAGAAGGCCTGACGGGGGATGCCGAACTGACGGGCGAGGAACTGGGGTACGACGCGCCCGAACTGCTCATCGGCTGGGGCTATACCGTCGAGGCGGACCTGCTGTGCTGGCGGGCAGACTCACCGGACCCCAACATGTGGGGCACGGTGATCTGGCGTCGGCAGTGGGACGAACCCGAGTGCTGGTCCCACTTCGACTGCGGCATGGTCGAGCTGCTGTGCCGGTATGCAGCCCGCGACCTGCCCGAGCACTGGACCTTCGATCTCCCCTACGAAGGCTGCCGCTTCTTCCACAGCAGGGATGTCAGGCGGTTCCGGCAAGAGCGCATCGACCCTTGGGGTCCGGAACCGGTGACTGGTTCATGAGCCCAACCATCCGAGGCCGAGAATGCCCTGCGAGCCGGACAGTCCAGCAGTTTTCCTGGTCAACGGCCTGGCGGGGCGGAGTGCGGTGGTAACGGGGCGGTCTTGCCGGGCTGTCCCGCAGCCACCGGGGCGACGCTGGCCTCACTCATTCACCACGCTGGTCCAAGCGTGCGACGACCTTGCCAGGGTGAGGGCCAGGGAGACCGCTCCCCGGAAGCCGGCCAGGGCGCTGACCACGCGGGCGCGGTGGCCCATGCGGCGTTCGAGTTGCTGGGGGCGCCGGTCTACAGTAAGGAGCCGGATGGTGCAGGTCGAGGCGGTCAGGAACGTGAAGCGGACCACGGCGAGCGTCACCGAGACCACAGCCACCGTGACGAGTGCGCCGGTCAGGTCCGTACCGGACAGGCTGCGGACGGCCGCCGGCGCCTCGAGTTCGACGAGGACGAACAGGGTGACGTTGAGCAGGTATATTGCGAGCGACCAGAACGCCTGCGTCTGCAGACGGGCGTCTGCTCGGCCCACGCTCAGCCCGGCCTGACTCGTGTAGACCGCCGAGCAGGGAACCCCCTTCCATGACGGCCTGCGCCTGCTCGCGTCCTGGGTCGTCACCCACCAGGATGCCCGGCGGGAGGCCTGAGCACCGGGCGCGGAGGCTGTGGGCCGGGCGCCGGTTGATCGTTTGGGCCACTCGCCTGGTGGTCAGGCAGCGGCAGCCCGACTCACACGACGCCGCGCCTTTGGGCGGCCAATGCCCACTGCTTGACCCGTTCGATCGTGGCGTCCGGTGTGGGCGCTGCCGAGTGGACGACGAACTCGGCATAGGCCGGATCGTCGATCGGCAGTGGGGTCAGAGGGTGTTCACGCAGCCGGGCCACGAGGTATCCGGCGGCGAGCAGGTCCCGGGACTTCTCGATGTCGACCTCGTACTTGTCCGCGTGCCAGTAGGAGCCGTCGTACTCGATGACGAGGGTCCGGCCGGCGGTGAGCTCGACGGTGATGTCGACAAGCCAGTGCGAGCGTCGGGCGAACGCGTCGTGCCGCACCGACCGGCCGGACGCGGCCCCGCCGAAGGCGCGTTCGGAGGCGGCGTGGTGATCGAGTTCTACCTGCGACTTCCCGTGTTCCCTGCACTCCGGGCAGCCGCTGCCGCCGGTCCGGGACGCCAGCGAGGCGCGCCAGACGTGATCGGCGTTCGTGGAGCAGATCCAGGCGGGTATGAAGGATGTCTGCCCGCTCGGGCGTACCTGCCATGCGGAGCACGGATTCAACGGGGACCATTCGGCTGCCAGGTCCGGGAAGTGGTAGGCGAGCGAGTCCAGGATCATGCGACATTCGGGGCACCGAAGGCGCTGGCCCTTGTCGCGCTGAGCCGGTGTTTCCTGCCACTCGTGGCCGCAGTTCGGGTCCTGCCACCACACGTTCTTGCGGGAGCCGGGAGACACGGATGCGACTTGGATGCTGCCGTTCTTCGACGGGTGCCACTGCGAGGCGATCTCCGCGGCGAGACTGAACGCCGACGGATCCGTCTCGACAGCCGCAAGCCGTTCATCACGTGTGCCCTGACCACGGCAGGAAGGGCAGCCGGCCGTCAGGTACGTGTGCGGTGACAGCCGCGGATGATGTCCTTGCGGGCAGCGAAAGCGATGCCCGGAACCGTGACCGGCGACTATCACGGTACGGGGGTCCTCGTCATCCGCCCAGGCCGCCAGCAACTCGGGGATGTCGGCAACCGGCATCACCTTGTAGCGCTCGTACTCCGCCTCCCACGCCGCGCGCCGCTTCGGTTCGCACTCGGGGCATTCGCGAGCGCCGACCATGGCCAGGACCCGCTTGGTGAACCGCAACCCGCAGTCCGGGCAGCGCCAGGACACCTCGCGGCGGGCCTTGACCGTGACGGTTTCCCAATCCGCGGTCTCGTTGCTCTCGTGATCCCACCAGTCGACGACGGGCAGTCCCGAGTCCTTGAGCAGGTCCCGCTTCTTCGCCTGCCTCGCCGCGGCTGTGGTGGAGGTCTGCCGGTCGCGCCTGGGGTTGGTCTGGCACCTGCACCCGAACCCGATGTCGCCCAGTCGCTCGGCACTCAGTCGTTCGCAGTACCGGCATCGCACGTGGTGCGGGTCCTCAGACAGTGATGGTTCCGTGAGCGGCCCGAGGTAGTCGTAGCCGTTCTTCTCGGCGTGCTCGCACGCCTCCGCTGCCGGCACCGGTATCAAGTTCGCGTACGCCCCCTTGAGGCGCCGGTCCTCCTCCGCCCAATGTCGCCAGTAGCAGGCCCGGCACGTCGCTTCCCCGAGCGCGTTCTTCTCGAGGGTGTACTCGAACCGGTAATGCGCCTCGACCCCACACGCCAGGCAGCGCGTCAGACGCCACGCAGTCGGCTTGGTGAACGGCTCCAGGGGTTCCAGACCGCCAGCACGCAGCATCGCCGTGATGTGGTCGTCGCACCAGGATTGGCGTGAACGGGTCCGGTACGCGGCTGGCTGCGAGCAATTCGGCTCAGAGCACAGCTGAACCGCCTTTCGAGGCGACGTAGAACTCACGTGCGGAGTCTCCCACGACTGTCGTTGCTGCTCTGGTCCGGTGACGCCACGGGCGGGCATCCCGCCACCCTGCTTGCACGTGCGCGCTCCGAATCGCTGGCCCTGATCGCGTAGCAACGCTTCAGGAGTCGATTGCTACCCAACAGCTCGACGGTCAGGTGAAGTTATACGATCAGCACTGTCCTGCCTGAGCCGCCTTTCGGGCCTATTGATCCGAAACGGTTTGGGTTCTGGGTGGTTGGGCGGGTGTGAGCGATCTGGCGGGGGATCCGCGGCATCTGTCGCCGTCGGCGCAGGAGGCCCTGCGGCTGCGGGCGGTGGCCGCGTTGGCGGCGGGCGGGACCGTGAGGACGTGGCTGCGGTGTTCGGGGTGTCGCTGAAGGCGGTCGACATCTGGTGGACGAAGTGGCTGGCCGGCGGCCGGGAGGCGCTGGTGATGCGGCCGCAGGGCAAGCCGGTGGGGGTGCACCAGGTGCTCGGGGAGGCCGAGCAGGCCGCCGTGCGGCAGGCGGTCCTCGATCACCGGCCCTGTGACGTGGGCCTTTCCGGACAGTTGTGGACACGGTGACTGGTGGGCGAGCTGATCGCGAAGCTGTACCGGGTGCGGCTGACCGAACCGGGGGTGGGCAAGTACCTGAAGCGGTGGGGCCTGTCCTTCCAGCGTCCCGACAAGCGGGCCGTCGAGCGGAACTCCGAGGCTGTCCGGCGCTAGCACGAGGAGACCTGGCCGACGATCCGGGCGAGGGCGAAGAGGGATGGCGGCGAGGTCCTGTTCGCAGACCAGGTCGGCATCCGCTCCGACCAGGTCACCGGCCGCACTTGGGGAGAGAAGGGGAAGACCCCGGTGGTGCGGCGGAGCGGGAACCGGTTCTCGCTGAACGCGATGTCGGCGATCAGCGCCAAGGGCCGGGTGCACTTCATGGTCTTCGCCGAGCGCTTCACCGCCGAGGTGATGTGCCGCTTCCTGGACCGGCTCGCCGGCCACTTCGACCACAAGGTCCACCTCGTGGTCGACGGGCACTCCGCCCACCGCTCGAAGAAGGTCCGCGACTGGCTCGCCGCCCATCCCGGCGACGTCGAACTGCACTTCCTGCCGCCGTACTCGCCTGAGCTGAACCCCGACGAACTGGTCAACGCCGACCTCAAGCACGGCCTGCTCCTACAGCACCGAGCCCGCGATCAGGCCGAACTGGCCGCCGAGACCTGCCGTTTCTTCCGCAGACGCCAGCGTCAGCCCCACACAGTCTGCGGCTACTTCGGCGGCCCACACGTTCGCTACATCCTCGACGAGAACCCCATGAGTTTCTGATCAATAGTGCACAGGTGGTGGTTGCGGCGTTTGCCTGGTCACAGGGTGATCGCATGCGAGGTACCACCAGTCATTTGCGCTATCCACCCGGCGCGGGCAAGACGATGCTCGCGGAGCGGTTGCCGGCCATCCTGCCGCGGCTGAGCAGGGAGGAGTCGCTGGAGGTCACGGCGGTGCACTCGGTGGCGGGACTGCTGCCTGCGGGCAAGCCGCCCATCGACGTGGCCCCCTACTGCGCCCCGCACCACTCGGCCACGATGCAGTCACTGGTCGGCGGTGGCCCGGGTACCGCGCGGCCCGGCGCGGTGTCGCTCTCGCACCGGGGCGTGCTCTCCTGGACGAGCACCCCCTCGGCGACCAGGAAATCCGCCAGCTTGGTCAGGCTCCTGGTCGAAAAGGGCAGGTTGTGTTCGGTCGGCCTGGACTTCGCGATCTTCTTGATCTCGCGGCGCTCGGGCAGGGTGAAGGTCTTGCACCGGCCGCCCTTGTACTTCGGATACAGGGAGTCGAAGCCGTCGGTGTTGAAGTTGTGGATCACATCGCGGACCTGGTCCGCGCTGGTGAACGTCACTTCGGCGATCTTCGCCACCGGCATGCCCTGGGCGGACAGCAGGACCATCTGGGCACGCCGCCAGGTCACCACCGACCCGGTGCCCCGGCGGATGATCCGAAGCAGCCGTCTGCCTTCGTCATCGTCGATCTCGCGCACACGTACCACCCGCGAGGACTCCGGCGCCGATGGGCGGCATCATCACGTCGGTGGCCAGGGGCTCC
>NZ_JBHUDX010000094.1:0-5720 GCF_042678285.1 Streptomyces caeni | reverse complement strand
GGCCGCCGCGGCAGGCCTGACGACAGCCGCCGTCTGCGTCGTCACCGGCGGCTGCACGTCGCACGACGATGACGAGAACAAGAAGAGGGACTCGTGTAACACGGGGGCCGGTTTCACCAACCCGGGCATCGTCTATCTCCCCCGCCACAGGCAGGCCGGCGAGTGCGTGGCCACCGGCGCCTTCGCCGATCTGACCCAGGCCAACTACACTCCGCCTCCCAGGCCGAAACTCGGCTTCGCCCTGCCGGGATTCCAGTCCCTGCCGCCGACGAACCGGGCCAGGGCTCACCTCATAGGCTATGCGATGGGCGGATCGAACAAGGACACTCGGAATTTTGTACCGATGTACCAGCAGGCGAACCAGTGGATGTCGGACAACGCCGAGAATCCTGTGGTCGAGGCGATCAAGGGCGGTGGTGAAGTCTATGTTGAGGCATATCCTATCTACGGGAATAAGGAATCGACGATTCCGACCGCAGTCGAGTACTTTACTTCGGGTTCAGTGCAGGAGGAATGCGTGATTCGGAACAATGCAACGGCTGCTGGCAGCTATTGCCAGAGGGGAATGTGGTAATGGGCGGGTGGAGGAACAGCGCAGAACTGCAGCGATTGCTCGGGAAGCCGAGCCGTCCGGACAGCAAGGCGGCTCTGGAGGACATCGCGGCGGATTGGGGGATCACATTCCCTCGTGATTTCGTGGAGATCGCCAGCACGTATGGCGATGTGGTGATCTGCGAGTACCTGCTGCTGTGCGGGGGGCGAAGCCTGCGGTCCTATGCGGAGGGCGGCATGGGGCGGCTCCTGGAGGATTCGCCGTCGGTTCCGCACCGGGTGCTTCCGTCGCCGGGCGGAGCGCTTCTGTGGGGCAACACCATCGAGGGCGATCAGCTGTTCCTGGTCGACCAGGGTGGGGGGCGTTGGACGGTGTCGGCGTTCCGGCGCAACTGGCATGACTGGCTGGACACGGATCTGGAGTTCGGTGAGTGGCTTCCGCGGATGCTCGCTGGTGAGATCGAGACGGACTGGATGCCGGAGTGGCCCGCGCCGCCGTACGAGTTGGAGCTGGTGGAGTAGACTGTGCGTGCCGAGAATCTCGTCCGCGCAGGTCATCCCGCTTGCGGCCGCTGCCAGTTGCCACGGCATGATGACCACTCGTGCTCCTGCGTCTCGCCTATCTGACCGTGTCGAATGCCTTCGCCGCGCTCTGGCTGCTCCCGATGAGCGACTGCGCCAAGGACGCCGAGATCCTGGCCCTACGCCACCAGATCACGGTTCTTGAGCGCCAACTCGGCCCGAATAGGGTGAAGTTTGCCCCCAAGGATCGGGCCTTCCTCGCCGCGCTCCTGGCACCGCTGCCGCGCCAGGTGCCGTGTCGTCTCCGGCTTCTGGTACGTCCGGACACGGTGCCACCACAACCTGGTGAAGCAGCGGCACGCCCGCATCTGCCGCCCCAAGCGGCCCGGACGGCCGCCTACCGTCCGCTCGATCCGGGCGCTGGTCCTGCGCCTGGCCCGCGAGAACAGCGGCTGGGGCTACCGCCGTATCCACGGGGAACTGGCCGTGCTCGGCATCACGGTCGCCCCGTCCACCGTCTGGGAGATCCTCAAGGCCGAAGGCGTCGACCCGGCGCCGGAACGGACCGCCACTACCTGGGCCGGCTTCCTGCGCTCCCAGGCCGACGCCCTGCTGGCCATGGACTTCATCGAAACCATCACCCTGACCGGGCAGCAGGCTTGATCAAGTTCCGTTGAGGTCGGGCTTGTAGGCGATGCGTACGGAGTGCAGCGCGTCGAAGGTGATCACGTCTGCGCCCAGGTCGAGTGGTGCAAGCAGGGGCTGGAAGTGCCGTGTCTCGTTGGTCTTGGACCCGACCTCAGCCTGGGCGAGGGTGACCGGGCAGCCGTGGGTGACGGCGGACAGCATGTGCCGGCGGGGCTGGTCCAGAAGGGCGGAGCCGCGCAGTGCCTTGCCGTCCACGGCGATCACCCGTCGCCTGCCCGGGGCTGCGGCGCTATGGCGGTGAGCCAGCCAGGCTCCCACGGCCGCATCGAGCGCGTCGGTGTCGAGACGCTCGAGGACCCTTCCGATCGCCGACCGGGAGGGTGCATGCCGCCGGCGCAACAGGTGACAGCGCACGCCGAGCGTGGCGAGCAACCCTGTGTCGGCGCGGGCGCCCCACTCGGCGAGTTCGTCGATGGTCCGGGTCCCGAGACCGCAGAGGCCGCGCAGACCAGCAGGATCGAGGTCAGCGAGTACCAGCGGCCCCGCCGGGAGCGAGGATCGGGCACCGCTTCCAGGAAGAGCCGCAGGTCAGACATGTCGTCTGGATGGAGCGGACCCTGACGGTGTTCCGCACCCGGCCCCTGGACCACACCCGCTTCCCCTACATCTACCTCGACGCGACGTACTGCAAGGCCCGGGTGAACCACCAGATCGTCTCCCAGGCCGTGGTCATCGCCACCGGCATCACCGAGGACGGCGGACGCGAGGTGCTCGGGCTGATGGTCGGCGACAGCGAGACCGAAGTCTTCTGGAGCGAGTTCCTGCGCTCGCTGCGCGAGCGGGGCCTGACCGGGGTCCGCCTGGTCATCGCCGACCACCACTCCGGCCTGGTCAAGGCCGTCCGCAAGGTCATGCTCGGCGCCGCCTACCAGCGCTGTCGCGTTCATTGAAGCCGTCAAGAATCAACCTGTCGGTGTGCCATCTTCGCTGTGTGCGGCAGCGAGGAGGTCGGCGGCAGTGCGGTAGCGGATGGTGGCCGGGGGCGGCAGGTGCCCGCCTTCCATGAGCAAGGGGCGGATCTCGCGGACGACGTTGCCGATCAAGGACCTGCTCACGTCGCCCAGCGCGTCGGCGAGGACGTCCAGGGTGCACAGTCTCCGCAGGTAGAGGACGGCGAGGACGACGCGCTCCTTGTCGCCGATCTTCTGGGGGAAGACGCCGCCGCGGCTGCCCGGCTGGCGATCGGCGCCCCGGCGCTGATAGGAAGCGCGTTCGATCTGAGCGGCCTGGCGTGGGGCGATGTGCCGGGCGAGTGCGTCGAGGTCCTCGCGGGACATGCCGGTCAGGCGCGGATGGGACAGGCTCTCCATGATTCGGGTGCGTGGCGGAGTCGTTGATGTGTCGAGGAAGGCCAGCAACTCGGCCGCCGTGGTGAACCGGGTGGGGGCGTATCCGGGCTGGTGACCGTGGTCCTCCAGCACGCGGCGGGTTTCGGCGACGAGGTGGCCGATGCAGTTGGGGGTGACCTCCAGCATGTCGCCGAGCAGTTTCATCGAGCAGACCTGCCGCTGGTAGAGGAGGGTGAGCATCACCCTGGCCGCGTCGTCGAACAGCGGCTTGGACCGCTGGTTGCCGGTGGCCCGCCGGGCGCGTCCGCCGCGCTGCTCGCTATAGCGTTCCTGGGCCCGGGCGGCCTGGAGGTGGGCTAACTTGGCGCATAAGGTGGCGAGTTGAGTGTTACTCAGCCCGGTCAGCCGTGGGTCGGACAGGCGAGCCAGGAGTGCACGGCGCCGGTCGGCGACGCCGTGCGTCTCGCCGGTGGCGGGCAGAGCGTCCGCGGTGTCGGCGGGCTCGGGCAGCAGGGTGTAGTTCCACTGGCCGTGGGTCTCGTGCTTGACCAGGGGCAGGGCGGCGAAGCGGTCCTTGCTGATCGCGATGCCGGTCGGGTAGTCGCCGCGGTCCAGGCGGGCCTCGACGCGTAGTCCGGCCCGGGTGCGGGTGGCGGCGATCGTCTCGATGACGACGTCGTGGCTGGTCAAGGGACGTCCGCGCCAGTTGTGGGTGATGTGGGAGAACAGCCGGTGCTCGATCTTGTTCCACTTCGAAGTGCCCGGAGGAAAGTGGCAGACCGTGATCGCCAGGCCGGTCTCGGCAGCCAGCGCGGCCAGCTCGCTCTTCCAGACCCGGTAGCGGTAGCCGTTGGAGCCCCCGGCGTCCGCGGTGATCAGCAGCCGGGTGGCCTTGGGGTAGTCACTGTGGCCGCGGGCCTTCCACCAGCGGCGGATCGACTCGACGGCGAAGGTAGAGGTGTCGTGGTCGACCCCGACATTGACCCAGCCGATGTTGCGGGCGATGTCGTAGATCCCGTACGGGATCGCCTGCTCGACGTCCGGCCCGCTGAAGAAGAAGTGGTGGTCCTCGACCTGCACCGGATTCCCCTTGGGCCGCCACTCGCGCCCGGACATGGGCAGGCGCCCGATCTGCTCGCGCTTCTTGGTGTCCACGCTGATCACCGGATCGCCTGCCGCCTGATGCTGCTTGACCTGCTCGTTGAGGTAGCGGAACTGGGAGTCGCGGTCGGGATGTTGGGCTCCTTCGAGCGTCTTGGCGTTGGCCTGCAGGCTGAAGCCGGCCTGCTTCAGCAACCGGCCCACCGTCGGCGCGGAGACCGGATGTCCCTGCCGGGTCAGCTCCTCGGCCAGGTGGCGCAGCGACTTCGTCGTCCAGCGCAGCGGGGATTCCGGATCGCCGCGCTCGTCGGGCTCGACCAGGGCCATCAGCGCATTCACCAGGCCGGGGTCGATCTCCTCGGCCGGTTTACGGCCTCCGCCTTCGGCGCGTATGCGTCCGCCGGGCAGCGGCCCGGTGCCGGCTTCCAGTTCCGCGATCCCCCGGCGCACGGTGGTCTCGCTGACGGCCGCTGCCCGGGCGGCGGCGCGCACCCCGCCGTGGCCAAGCAGCCGTGCCTCGGCCGCCACCGCCAAACGCCGCTGCCGCTCGTTCAGATGGGGCAGCAACACCGCGAAACGGCGGTCGAGTTGGGACAGGATCTCCTCCGTGATCGCCATACCAGGCCAACGAGCCGCTGACCGCGAAGCAACAGGTTGATTCTTGACGGCTTCATTTCCTGCGCAACGTCTTTGCGGTGATCCCCAAGGACGCCGCCGAGATGGTGGCCGCGACCATCCGCACGATCTTCGCCCAGCCCACCGCCGAGGCCGTCCGCGCCCAGCTCGACACCGTCGCCGACATGCTCGGACGACAGTTCCCCAAGGTCAGGACGATGCTCCTGGAGGCCAAGGTCGACCTCACCGCCTTCGCGGACTTCCCCGAGCGACATTGGAAGAAGATCCAGTCGACCAACCCCCTGGAGCGGGTCAACCGCGAGATCAAGCGCCGCGTCGACGTAGTCCAGATCTTCCCCAACCCAGGCGCCCTCGAACGCCTCACCACCGCCGTCCTCATCGAGATGCACGACGAATGGATCGGCTTCCCCCGCCGCTACCTCCCCGAAGACAGCATGGACAAGATCTATCCAGCTGAAGATCAACCCGACACGGTTACACCACTACAGGGGACATGACCGACGGGCAGGCGAGGCTCGCCGCTAGGCCCTCGCGGAGGGCTCAATGCGGCATGCCGTCGATCAACTGCGCGCGCCCTGACGAAGAAGGGAGACGGCCACGGAGGTGCCGGGCGTGGCTGGATCCAGGCGGCCCGCCCATCGTGGGCGCATGACCTTCCCGTCCGGGGAGAACACCGTGGCGCGGAGCGAGAGCTCCCCGCCGCGCTCAACCCGGGCGTACCCGGCGATGGGGGAGTCGCAGTGCCCCTGGAGGACGTGGAGGAACATGCGCTCCGCCTCGGTCTCCCGGTAGGCGCCGCGGTCGCCGAGCCCGCTGACGAGGTCGATCAGCTCCGTGTCGTCCTGGCGACACTGGAGCGCGAGGACTCCGGCGCCGATGGGCGGCATCATCACGTCGGTGGCCAGGGGCTCC
>NZ_JBHUDX010000093.1:39841-42504 GCF_042678285.1 Streptomyces caeni | reverse complement strand
TCGTCCGGCACGCCGAGAGCACGCACCGGACACCGCGGGCACCGCACAGGACTTTCGAAACACCCCCTAGCGGCACATACCGGCTGCTAGCCACGACCTCAGGCTGTGACAAGGCTCACCCGGACATCATGATTGAGCGGCCAACTCACCAGAGATCACGTTGGGTTTGTCGATCAAGCGGTTGGGGCTTCCAGCGACTTGCGTCGGTCCGGCAGTTCTCATCCAGCCAATTGCTTAGGCTCCCGCGTTCATAGCCGCAGGCCAGGCCCACATCGAACGGGCCGGGCCATCGCGGTGACGTGCCCACGTCTCCATGAACCGGGAGCCCGCCACTATGCCTTCGCGTGCCAAGATTGCGCGGAATGCCTTGCAGGCACCCTTCGGCAAGATCCTGACGCCGATGTCAGCGAGCTGCGCGCCGAGTTGGCCGCAGCCAACATCGAGGACTACATCCGCAAGGTCATTCGTGCAGCCCCGCCGCTGAGTGCCGCGCAGCGCACCCGTCTCGCTGCGCTGTTGGCCCCTGGCATCGCCGCCGCCCGCTCCTCCGAGGACGGAGGCGACCCGGCATGACCCTGGACAGCCGAAGGGGCCACCCGGCACAGGCGGCCCCCGAGTTGATGCGTGGCGGCATCTGCGATTCCACGGTAGCGGCTCGGACTGACAGGACGGGCCGATGATGGGCGCGGGACTGGTCAAGGCCGTGTACGCCCGATGGGCTTCCTTGCCGCACGCGCCCTTCCGTGCCCTGGTGTTCATGGCCGTGACGGCGAAGGACGAGGACAACCCGCCGTGCTTCTGGGGCGGTCGGGAATCGCTCGCCCTTGCCCTTGGGCGGATGGCCCCTCCTCCGAACGACGACGACCCCGAGGTGATCAAGGAGCGGCGCGCGGCGTTCGCGAGTGTCGACCGGGCCGTCAAGGAGCTGACCAAGGTCAAGGCGATCAAGGTCGTGGAGGCGGCCGGGCACTACCGGCCCGCGAAGTACGCGCTGAACGTCCTGCGCGATAGCACCACGCTGAACGTGCCGGTAGCACCACGTTCAGCGTGACGAAGCACCACACTGAACGTGGCCCACAGGAAGAACAGGAAGATCCAGGACTTACCTCAGGAGAAGCGGGCCGGGGTGGTCTATCACCTGACCCTGGCGCGCACGCGCGGCTGTCCCACGAGATTCCCCCTCCACACCCGCCGCAACGGCGCCAGCCCCACCGGCACCACGACGACGGCGCCAGCACGTCGGTGCCGCGGCCCTGCACGCCATCGAGGACCAGGTGCCCGTCCTTCAGCGCGCCGTCGAACGCCTCATGGACCTCTACGAGCGGCTCGGCGCCGAGCGGGAGACGCGTCTTGCGGTCTACCGCGAGATCGCCGACGCACTCGGCCTCCCCGTACCCGAAGAGGACCGATGATGGGACGCCAGAAGCCGAACCGGCCGCGCCGCACACCCGGCGTCCGGCGCGCCCTCCTGGTCGTCGACCACGCCGAGGACGCGGCCGGCCTGGCGCTCCTGCTCGCCGCCGCCGGCTGCCCGCACTGCGGCGGCCGAGCCCAACCCCGGCCCGGCCCGACCGGATTCGCCATCGTCGTCGACCACCGCGACGGCTGCCCCGAGCTGGCCGACCCCGGCCAGCTCACTCCCGACCACGATCCGAAAGGGACCACCAACCATGCCTGAGCAGCCTGCCGAGTTCGGCATCACCCACGACGACCAGGAGCGGCCGGTGCCGTACCTGAGCAAGCCGTTTCCCCAGTGGCTCGATGGTGAGATCGAGGCCGGCCTCGACCAGGTCGCCCGCCGCATCCGCCGACACCCCGAGTTCCGCGCCGAGCTGGAGCAGCTGGAACGGGACCTTCTCGCCGAGCAGCAGCGGCGCCGGAAGCTGTACGCGGAGATCGCTGCGGTGTTCGTCGACGGACCTTCGACCTGACGGACCGTGTTGCCGTGATCATCAGATAGTCCCCATCATGGGGCGGCACGCCGTTCTTGGACCGCGTAACCGCACCGCTCGTCGGGGCGTGCGGGTGTGGGTACGGTATGGGCCATGGGGTTGACCTCCGAGTCAGGTGATCCCCTAGGGCCCTTCCGGCGTTGCGACCGCTGGTCGGGCCCGACTTTCACGGCCCTGCGCGACCACGCGAACCCGTTCTCGATCCT
This sequence comes from Streptomyces caeni, assembly GCF_042678285.1. Classification (NCBI taxonomy): domain Bacteria; kingdom Bacillati; phylum Actinomycetota; class Actinomycetes; order Kitasatosporales; family Streptomycetaceae; genus Streptomyces; species Streptomyces caeni. The sequence goes on along the minus strand of NZ_JBHUDX010000093.1, from coordinate 40,346 downwards.
CACCAAGGACACGCTCGTCCTGCGCGACCTCGACCTGCTGAAGCAGGCGTCCGAGGTCACCGACGTCTCCGTCTCCGTCGGCTTCGTCGACCAGGAGCTGTGGCGCACCGTCGAACCGGGCACCCCGGCGCCAAAGCGCCGCCTGGACGTCGTACGCACCCTGGACGAACACGGCATCGGCTGCGGCGTCCTGATGGCCCCGGTCATCCCGTTCCTCAGCGACCACCCCGCCCAACTACGCGACACCGTACGGGTGATCGCCGCAGCCGGGGCGACTTCGGTGACCCCGCTGGTGCTGCATCTGCGCCCGGGCGCCCGCGAGTGGTTCACCGCCTGGCTGGAACGCCGGCACCCGCATCTCGTACGACGCTACGAACGGCTGTACGCGGAGGGCACCTACGCCCCGAAGTGGTACCAGCGCCGGATCACCGGCCAGGTGCACGAACTGGCCCAGGAGTACGGCATCGGCCCCGCGTACGCGGGCCTGCCGCGCAGGGTCCGGCGG
>NZ_JBHUDX010000093.1:33310-39768 GCF_042678285.1 Streptomyces caeni | reverse complement strand
ACTCCTCTGACAGCGTCTGACGGCACGCGGAGCGCCGCCACGCGACGCGCATCCGAGCGCTTCCCACGGCCCAATCGGGTCAACTCCGGCCCGAACACGTTGCTCCGGGCGGACTTTCCGGGACGATGCGGCGAAGACCCGGTACCCGGGTCCGATCCCTTCCGCCCTGGGAGCCCCGACCATGAGAAAACGCGCAGGAGCGCTGTGCGGAACCGCCGTCGTGCTGGCCGGAATGCTCACCGCCGTCCCGGCCGACGCGAGTCCGCCGCGCGCCGCGAACTCCGCGAACAGCGCTGACACCGCACAAGGAGCGCCGCTCGCCTGGAAGAAGTGCGATACCGACGACTACCCGGCGCTCCAGTGCGCGACCCTGACGGTACCGCTCGACTACGCGCACCCGCGCGGACGGCAGATCACACTGGCACTCTCACGCGTCCCGCACACCGCGAAGACCTCTCAGGGGCCGCTGCTGGTCAATCCCGGCGGGCCCGGCGGCAGCGGTCTGCAGCTCGCCGGATTCGTCGCCTCCGCACTGCCCGCGGCGGTCGCGGCGCAGTACGACGTCATCGGCTTCGACCCGCGCGGCGTGGGCCGCAGCACGCCCACCCTGGACTGCGAGCCCGGCTACTTCGCCCCGGTACGGCCCGACTCCGTGCCCGGCACCCCCGCGCTGGAGAGCGCCAACCTCTCCCGCGTCGTGTCGTTCGCCCGCGCGTGCGCCACCCGGTACTCGAGCGTGCTGCCGCACCTCGACACGGTCAGCGCCGTGCGGGACATGGACACGATCCGGCAGTCGCTCGGCGCGGAGAAGGTCAGCTACTTCGGGTACTCGTACGGCACCTACCTCGGTGCCGTGTACGCGAAACTCTTCCCGCAGCGGGTACGCCGTCTGGTGCTGGACTCCGTCGTCGACCCCACAGGCGTCTGGTACGAGGACAACATCCGGCAGGACTACGCGTTCAACGACCGCCACCGGGCGTTCCTGGCGTGGGTGGCCCGCCACGACGGGACATACCGGCTCGGCACCGATCCGGCCGTGGTCGAGGCCGAGTGGTACGCGATGCGGGCGGCCCTGGCCCGGAATCCGGCCCAGGGGAAGGTCGGCGCCTCCGAGCTGGAGGACACCTTCATGCCGGGCGGCTACTACAACGGCTACTGGCCGCACCTCGCCAAGGCGTTCGCGGCCTACGCCAACGACGGGAACGCCGCCCCGCTGGTCGAGGCGTACGACAAGCTGGGTGCGGTCGACGCCGCGGGGCACAACGGCTACAGCGTGTACGCCGCGGTGCAGTGCCGCGACGCCTCCTGGCCACGCGCCTGGGTGCGGTGGCGCAGGGACACCTGGGACGTGTACGCCAAGGCACCGTTCATGACGTGGAACAACGCCTGGTACAACATGCCCTGCGCGTTCTGGCCCACCGCCTTCAAACGGCCGGTGGACGTGTCCAACGACGCGCTGCCACCGGCCCTGCTGTTCCAGGCGACCGACGACGCCGCCACACCGTACCCGGGCGCGGTGACGGTCCATCACCTGCTGCGCGGCTCCCGGCTGGTGGTCGAGCAGGGCGGCGGCAATCACGGTGTCACGCTGAGCGGCAACGCGTGCCTGGACGGCCACCTGGCTGCGTACCTCGCCGACGGCACGCTGCCGCACGGCAGCGGTGAGACCGATGCGACGTGCCCCAGCCTGCCCGATCCGAAGCCGCAGACCACCGAGGCGGAATCCGCCGCAGAGCGCGGTTCGACGCTGCACGGGCTGCTGGGTTCCCGCGGCTGAGCGGCAGGGCCGGTCGGTGTCACCCCCGTGGTCCGCCATGGAGTCGTGAGCGGGGCGGAACACATGCCCGAGGACCGCCTGCCGGCCTCGTCGGCGGTGCAACCGGCCGCCCTGGTGGCCCCGGTTCCTCATGGGGGATCGAGGCGTTCGCGGTGCTGCCCGGATGACCGGTGGCCTCGTGGCACCGCGCCCGCCTACGGCTCCATGGACGGCCCTCTCCGCATCCGTGACATGCCCCTCGACGGCTGCCACCGTGTGAGCGACATCCGCGTCCGCGGCCGGCGGACCGCCTACCGAGGGCTGATCCCGCAGTCGTACCTGGACGCGCTCGACGTGGACGCCGACGCCGAGCGGCGCCGGGGCCGCCTCCTCCAGGGCGACGGCCGCGTGGTGAACCTGGTGGCCGAGCGCGACGGGGAGACCGTCGGCTGGGCGGCGCACGGACCGTACCGGATCGGTGACGTCCGCACCGGTGACGCGGAGTCGTACGCGCTGTGTGTCTCCCCGGGCTGCTCGGCGCGGGCATCGGCCGGGCCCTGCCGACCGAGTCCGTGCGGCGGTGCTCCGCGGCCGGGCACCCTGTGGGCGCTCAAGGGCAACACCCGCGCCCGGCGCTTCTACGAACGGGCCGGGTTCCACGCCGACGGCGCCGAGGAGCCGTTCGAGGCGGACGGGATCGCCGTGCCCGAGACGCGCTACACGGCGGTGCTCCCGCCGACCGGCTGAGGGTTCACCGCTGTCCGGGGATACGGGCCAGGGCGTGCACCGCCGCCTCCGCCAGCGCCGGGTGCGCGAGGGCCTCGTTCAGTACGGGCCCCGCCCGTACGTCCGCGAGTGCGCCGAGCCCTTCGATACAGGCGAGCGCGACCCTTCGGTAGGGATCGTGCGGCCGCAGTCTGCGCCGCAGCGTGATGATCAGCGCGGGTACGGCCTCGGGGGCGCGCAGTTCGACGAGCAGGCGCACGGGATGGAGGGCGTAGGCGACGCGGAGTTCGTTGGTGGCCAGGGCCGCCGCGGCGCGGGGTGTGCGCGGGTCGCCGAGCCGGGCCAGGGCGTACGCGGCCGAGGCGCAGCGCTGCGGGTCACGGTGGTTGAGCAGCAGGACGAGCGCCTCGAACGCACGCCGGTCCCCCGCGACGCCGAGCCGGAAGGCGGCCAGCTCGCGGGCCCACAGCGGCTGTCCGGGCTCGGTCAGCGCAGCGGCCAGCTCGTCGGCGCCGTCCATCGCCACGAGTCGCTCGTACACCGGGGACCCGGCGGCCTCGTCCCGTAAGCGCTCCGTGAGCGATCGCCACGCTTCGTCCATGGAGCCGAGCCTAGGGGGTGTTTCGAAAGTCCTGTGCGGTGCCCGCGGTGTCCGGTGCGTGCTCTCGGCGTGCCGGACGAAAGCCCTCGTACTGGACGTACTCGGGGTTTCGGCCGGTGCGGCGAGTGGGGGTGCCCCCTGCTCGAAGAGCCTGGGGGAGCGTGCCGGGCGCCGTGGGTGCTGTGCGGGACTTTCGAAACACCCCCCAGAGGCGCACACCGGGCGCAGGGACCCAGATCACAAAGTCGGGGGGTGGCGTGCTCGTTACCCACAGGTTAAGCTCAATCGAGCGAGTTACCCACTCGCGGCTCGCAGTGGCCTGGTGACGCAGCCACCGCGGAAACACCTCCCACGCCTCACGGCGTCGGGAGCGCTGGTCGGTTCGGTACATCGTGTACCTCAGTACGACTCGGCTCCGGGACAGGGCCGGTCGGATCGCCGCTCCGGACGTATGCACGTCCGGCCACGGCACCCGGGCGTGTGCGTTCGTCAGCCCGGTCACACCCGCACCCTCCGCACTGTGTGCGCCTGCCGGCGCATCCAGCCGCGCTCCTCAGTCGTCACCCTCATTCCAGGAGTCCCGCGATGGCCACTCCCCTGTCCGACACCCCTCTGTCCCCGCTCAAGACCATAGCCGTGGTCGGCCTCGGCACCATGGGCACCGGCATCGCCGAAGTGCTGGCCCGGGCCGGTCGTGAGGTCGTCGGCATCGACATCAGCGAGGCGGCGGCCACCCAGGCCGTGGCCGCCCTGGACTCGGCCACCGCCCGCGCCGTGGGCCGCGGGCGCCTGACCGAGCAGGAGCGCGGCGACGCCCTCGCCCGCTTCCGCACCTTCACCGATCTGCAGGCCGCGGCCGACGCCGACCTGGTGATCGAGGTCGTCCCGGAGTCGTACGAGATCAAGCAGCAGGTCCTCCGCGACCTCGACGGCATCGTGCGCCCGGACACCATCATCGCCACCGGCACCAACGCCCTGTCCGTCACCCGGCTCGCCGCCGACTCGGCGCACCCCGAGCGCGTTCTCGGGCTGCACTTCTTCAACCCGGCGCCGGCCATGAAGCTGGTCGAGGTCGTCTCGTGTGTGCTGACCGCCCCCGCGGCCGTGAGCGCGGTCACCAACCTCGCCCTCGACCTGGGCAAGGAGCCCGTCGCGGTCGGCGACCGGCCCGGGTTCGTCGCCGACGGGCTGCTGTTCGGCTACCTCAACCAGGCCGCCGCGATGTACGAGGCCAAGTACGCCTCCCGTGAGGACATCGACGCCGCGATGAAGCTCGGCTGCGGGCTGCCCATGGGCCCGCTCGCCCTGCTCGACCTGATCGGCATCGACACGGCCCGCACGGTCCTGGAGGCCATGTACGCCGCCTCCCACGACCGCCTGCACGCCCCGGCGCCGATCCTCAAGCAGCTCAGCGAGGCGGGCCTGACCGGCCGCAAGTCGGGGCGCGGCTTCTACACGTACGAGGCGCCCGGCAGCCCGGTCGTCGTGCGGGACTCGCTGACCCCGCTGGAGGACGGTTCCCTGGTTCCCGGCCGTCCGGTCCGCTCGGTCGGCGTGGCCGGCTCCGGCACCATGGCGTCCGGGATCGTCGAGGTCTTCGCCAAGGCCGGCTACGAGGTGGTCCTCGCCGCCCGCAGCGAGGAGAAGGCCCAGGCCGCGAAGGCCCGGATCGGCAAGTCGCTGGCGCGCTCGGTCGACAAGGGGCGGATGACCGCCGAGGCGGCCGCGCAGACGCTCAACCGGATCCGGCCGACAGGCTCCTACGACGATTTCGCCGACGTCGACCTGGCGCTGGAGGCCGTCGCCGAAAACCTGGAGGTCAAGCAGGGGCTGTTCGCCACCTTCGACAAGGTCTGCAAGCCCGGCGCGATCCTCGCCACCACCACCTCCTCGCTGCCGGTCGTCGCCTGCGCCCGCGCCACCTCGCGCCCGCAGGACGTGATCGGTATGCACTTCTTCAACCCGGCGCCGGCCATGAAGCTGGTCGAGGTCGTCCGTACGGTGCTGACCGCGGACGATGTGCACGCGACGGTCCGCGAACTGTGCGGGTCGATCAGGAAGCACCCGGTCGACTGCGGCGACCGCGCAGGTTTCATCGTGAACGCGCTGCTGTTCCCGTACCTCAACAACGCGATCAAGATGGTGCAGGAGCACTACGCGTCGCTCGACGACATCGACGCGGCGATGAAGCTGGGCGGCGGCTACCCGATGGGGCCGTTCGAACTGCTCGACGTGGTCGGTCTCGATGTCTCGCTCGCCATCGAGAAGGTCCTGCACCGCGAATTCCGCGACCCCGGCCTGGCTCCCGCACCGCTCCTGGAACACCTGGTGGCCGCGGGCTGCCTCGGCCGCAAGACCGGCCGCGGCTTCCGCGAATATGCCAAGCGCTGACCGGCCCGGCGACTGGTTCCGAGGCGAGGCCGACTGGGGCGGACTGCTCGATCCCGGCGGCACCCCCCCGCCCGCCCAGGGCGGGGGAAACCCGGGACCTGCACAGCACCCTGCGCACATGCAGTACGTTCGGGTCATGTCCCAGCCCGCCAAGTCCTCCCGTACACCAGCCACGCCCGACGCTCCGGAGAGTGCCGCAGGTACGCGTGCCGCGGCCCAGCGACTCAAGATGCGCCGAGAACTGGCGGCCGCTGCGATGGAACTGTTCGCCACCAAGGGCTACGAGGCGACCACCGTCGACGAGATCGCGGCGGCCGCCGGAGTGGCCCGGCGCACCTTCTTCCGTCACTTCCGCTCCAAGGAGGAGGCGATCTTCCCGGACCACGACGACACCCTGGTCCGGGCCGAGGCGGTGCTCAACGCGGCGCCCGCGCACGAGCACCCGCTCGACACGGTGTGCCGCGGCATCAAGGAAGTCATGCGGATGTACGCGGCCCGGCCGGAGATCTCCGTGCAGCGCTACAAGCTGACACGCGAGGTACCGACGCTGCGCGAGGCGGAGATCGCCTCGGTCGCCCGCTACGAGCGTCTCTTCACCCGCTATCTGCTCGGTCACTTCGACGAGCACGCGCACGACGACGACGCCAACGACGATCCGCTGCTCGCGGAGGTCGCCGCGTCGGCGGTCGTCACCGCGCACAACCACGTCCTGCGGCGCTGGCTGCGGGCCGGCGGCCAGGGTGACGTGGAGGCCCAGCTCGACCACGCCTTCGCGATCGTCCGCAAGACGTTCGGCAACGGCATCGGGGCCGGACGTGAGGCAGCCCCCCGTACGCCACCGGCCTCCGCGACCACGCAGGGGGAAGTGCTGGTGACGGTGGCCAGGACCGACGTTCCCCTCGACGAGGTGATGCGCGCCATCGAGCAGGCGCTCAAGGAGCGCTCGTAGCCCGGCGGGCGAGGCAGGGTGGCCACGGCCACCAC